>JAKAFI010000174.1 GCA_021818005.1 Acidobacteriota bacterium
TCGCCGCCGGGCTGGCGCTCGCGACGGTGGTGGTGTTCGCGCTGACGCCGCTCGCCGGGCGGGTGCGTACCGCGGTTTCGGAGGTGCGAAACGGCGGCTTGATCTGGCTCGGCAGCGCGCGCGGCGCCGCGTTCGCGGCCGCCGGCTCGATGGTCGCCGCCCGGCCGTTGACCGGCGTCGGGTTCGGCCTGTTCGAGGCCAACTCGTTCCGCTTCCAGAGCCTCGACGCGCTGGCCGCGCGCGGCCGCGTCCTCGGCCTGGTCACCGGCTTCGGCGAGGCGCACGACGAGCCGCTGCAGTACGCCGCCGAGACCGGCCTCGTCGGCCTCGTGCTCGCGATCGCCGGCTTCGTGTTCGCCTGGCGGCGCGGGGCGCGCGGCGGTGGGGTGCTCGACCCGGTGCCGCTCGCCGCCGCCGCGCTCGTGCTCTCGCTCGCCCAGTTCCCGCTCCACCTCGCGGCGATCGCGGCGCAGTGGGCCGTGCTGGCGGCGCTCGCGCTGCGGCCGCTGCCGCCGCCGCCCGCGGCCGGCCCGGGACGGGAGCGGTGGCAGTTGCTCGCGATCGGTGTCCTCGGCGGGCTCGCGGCGGTGACCGCGTGGCAACGCTACCAGGCGGCCACGGCGTTCGAGCAGGGCAAGGTGCTGGTGAACACGCTGCGCGCCGCGCCGGGGCGCTCCCCGGTCAAGTCCGGCCTGGCCCGCACCGCGTTCGCCAACCTGCAGCAGCGGGCGGCGTGGCTGCCGTACTCGTGGCAAGCCGACGTCATCCTCGGGAACCTCGCGGTCGAGGCCGGCGACACGCGCGCGGCGTACGCCGCTTTCTCCCGCGCCCTCGCCCTCGCCGACCGCCCGGAGATCCAGTTCGACCTCGGGATGGCGCTGCTGATGGCCGGCGATCGCGAGGGCGGGATGGCCCGGCTCGAGCGCGCCGTCCAGCTTAACCCGGTCGTGTTCCGCTCGATCAGCGATGCCGCACTGGCGCAGGCGCTGCGCCGCCGGCTCGACGCGTCCGGGTACGGGCCGAAGCACGCCTGGATGTACCAGGGCACGGCCGCCGCCAACCCGTGAGCCGCGCGATGCCGGCCCACACCCACTGCCGCAGTCGTGGCGCGGTGCGCCGCTGGACGTCCCGTGGGTGAGGTCTTCGCACTTCTGACCGCCGTGGTCTGGGCGGTGGCCGTCATCCTCCTGAAGCGCTCGGGCGAGACGATCTCGCCGTTCGCGCTCAACCTCTTCCGCGTCGTGGTCTCCACGGCGCTGCTGCTCCCGACGGTCGTGCTGGCCGGCGAGGCGCGGTGGGCGGAGGCTACGACCGCGGACGTGCTCATCCTGTTCGCCTCCGGGATCATCGCGATCGCGACCTCCGACACGCTGTTCCACATGAGCCTGAATGCGGTCGGGGCCGGGATCTCGGCGATCATCGACTGCCTGTACGCGCCGCTGACCGTGCTGTTCGCCACTGTGCTCCTCGGGGAGCGCCTGTCGGCGTTGCAGCTCACCGGCATGGCGCTGGTCGTCACCGGCATCCTCGCCGCCTCCGGCCACGCGCCGCCCAAGGGGGTGCCTGCCCGCCGCGTCGCCCTCGGCGTGGTGTGGGGCGTGCTCGCGATGATCGCGCTCGCGCTCGGGATCGTCATCGCCAAGCCGGTCCTCGATCACGCGCCGGTGCTGTGGGCCACCGCCGTACGCCAGATCGGCTGCCTGCTGGTGATGGGGCCGATTGCGCTCGTCTCGCCGCGGCGGCGGGAGTTCCTGAGCGTGTTCCGCCCGTCGCGGCGCTGGCGCGTCTCGCTCCCCGCCGCGGTGCTCGGCTCCTACCTCGCGCTCATCCTCTGGATCGCCGGGATGAAGTACACCAAGGTCGGGGTCGCCGCGATCCTCAATCAGTCGAGCACCGTCTACGTCCTGATCCTGGCGGCGATCTTTCTGCACGAGCCGTTCACGCGCCGCAAGCTCGTGGCCTCCGCACTCGCCGTCACCGGCATCGTCCTCGTCACCCTCTAGGGGCGACGCCGATAGCGGACCATCCGCGGCGTTGCGCTCGCCCGCTCGCGTCCTCATGGTGCCTCCGGCACCACTCCGGCGCGGCGGGGCTCGCGCGCCTTGCGGCTGGCCCACTCTCGGCGTCGCGGCTACACGCCGCGAGTTTGGGCGGCCCTGCCTTCGGTGGAGGGGGGCCTTCGGATGAGGCGTTCGAGGCCGCGCGGCGTGCCTCCGCCGCGGCCGCGCTGGTTTCCCCCGGGGCACCTGACCTGGCACAGAAGAGGCGTGGTCGATTGCCGGCAAGAGCAAGGATCACGGACCAAGGAACGACAGGACGTCGGTTGCAGGGAGGAGGATGGTCACGTGCGTTTGGCCGAGTCATCGAGTCCTGCGCCGCTGTCGCCGACGATCGCCTGCACGCGAGCGGCCGTCATCCGGCCGATCCCGTCGGCCGCAGCGATCTCGTCCACGGTGGCGGAAACAAGCGCCGGAATGCCCCCAAAGCACGCAAGGAGCGCTCGGGCGCGTAACGGGCCGATCCCAGGGATCGCCTGCAACATCCGCATCCGAATGCGCTCCGACGCACCGACCTTGCGCCCGCTGCGGTGGGCTGACACCGCGGCCGCTCGCGCCACCTGTCCTCCAGCGTAGACGAGGAGCCGCGCGGTCTCGTCGGAGTCTCGCGACCGTAGCAATGGCACCCCGAATACGAGCGTCAGTGAGATCACCGCCCCCTGTAGGGCCTCGCGCGAGACACCGATTCGTTCCGCGCCGCGGGAGGTGCCCTCGAGGACGAAGCACACCGCCTGGCTTCGGTGCGCCGCGAGACGGCGCGCCTGGCGGAACAGCCTTCCATCGCAGACCGATGCGGCGAGGTCGTCGACGGTCTTCCGTTCGACCAGGAGTCTCTCATCAACCAAGTAGTCGCCGAGTGCGAGCCGCCTCACCTCGATGAAGACACCAGGCAGCCTCTCCAGGTGGCGCCGGACGCGGTCGGGCTCTCGGTCATCGATCACTACTCGCACGACCTCGCTCCAACAATGCCCTCGACTATTGCGAGCACCCGTTCGAGATGCTCGACATCATCGCGGTCGCGCGAGCTCGCCGCCGTTGTCGCGAGCGCGGCCACCGCGTTGCGAAGCCGCTCCATCGTCACCAGCCCTGAGGCGACCACCTCGACAAGTAGCGAGTGCAGGCGCACCAACCGCTCTTCCCCGATCAAGCGTCTGGCCTCGCGCATAAACTTCCGTGTACTTTCGTCGGAGGCAAGCATTCCGCCGCGATAAGATGCCGCCGCCAGGCACTCCGCGTCGCCGGGACCAATAGCCGTGGCAATCGGGGTCATGAGGGCCTGCTCCTCAGTGCTCTCCAAGCCGACCTCACCGATCGCGCCGGCAGCAATGGCAGCCGCCAGCGCCGCGGCCTGCTCGGGTCGGTGTACCTCACACTTCACGACGGGAGTGACCAGGGGCTCGTAGCGTGACAGGCGGACAACATCCGCCAGGACGCCGAGCTTGACAAGATCGATGATCACATTGGCGTCGAGCAGGAGAGGAACTCGTGGGGGGAGTACCGCCATGGTCTCGCGTCCGCCTACTCGTGCCGCCTCTGCGCCAGTGGGACCTCGTAGACCTCGTCCTCTGTCAGTCCGGCCAACTCGAGCAGCTCAACCAGCTTCGTCCTATCGATCTCGTCGGCGGATGCCGCATCGATCGCCAGGGAGACGAGTCGTTGCTCGGCAGGCGGCAGCCGCGGCCGCTCTGGCGGTTTTAGCTCGGCATCGAGGCCGCCAACAAAGCCCGCGAGCTGCTTGCCGTAGCCCTTGACCTCCTCCTCGAACAGACGCTCACGCTGATGAGCGCTGACGATGCGGAGGTTGAAGAGACGCCAGATCACCGCGGCTCGACTGGCGCCGAAGAAGTTGGCGAGGCGAGTCACGTCCCAGATGTCGACGTCCCGGGCTTTCGCGGCTCTGCGCGGCTCGTAGCTGCTGTCGGCCTCGCGGGCCCGGGCGCCTGCTACCGCGCGGCTGCGCTGGCCCTTGCCAAGACGAGCCAGGAAGCCCCGAATTCCCTCGGCCGGCATCAGGAACGCCGCCGCGAACGCGTCGGCGCGCACCTCGATCGGGTCCTTGCGCTCGGCGTCCCGGCTGACGATCCCTGGCGAGGCGCCGAGATCGAGGAGCGCATGGCAGTACTCGTGGGCGAGCGAGAACCGCTGGCGCGTTGCGGCATCGCCAGCGTTGATGGCGCACGTCACGGCGCGCTTGTTGAGGAAGGTGAGGCCGGAGACACCGGCCGGCAGCTTCAGCCCGAGGACGAGCACGCCTTCACGCTCGAGCACGGAAGCGGGCTCGACGATCGGGCTGATGCCGAGCTGCAGGCGCTGCCGCTCCTTCTCCGCCAACTCGGCCCCCTGTGTCACCGCCTCCCAGGTCGTCCCGGGCTTCTCGAGCGAGTACTGAGGCAGGCCTCCCCACAGCCGCTGCAGGCCCAGCATCGACTCCAGCCCCAGGATCGCGTTGACCAACTCGATGCCGCGACTCATCCCCTTTACAGTCTGAGGATCCTTCCGCGCCTCGGGAAGCGCCCGCCACACCTGGGCGACGCCGTCACGTTCGAACGACTCCTCGAAGAAATCGTGCATCGACCGCCCGAAGAGTCGTGCGAGCTTCATCAGCTCGAGGCTCGAGACCTTGCGGTTCCCGGCCTCGATCTGCGCCACCGCCGGTCGCGAAATCTCAAGCGCCTGGGCCACCTCGTCCTGGGTGAACCCAACGGTTTCGCGAGCCTGGCGGATCCGCTCGGCGAGTTGCTCATGAGTGATGGTCATGGCCGCTCCTCAGGTTCCGACTCGTCGCCAGTGGCTACGGCGACCCGAGTAGGTTCGCTAACGCCTGGATACTCGTCCTCGCGGACTCTCGTGCGCCGGGGCGCGCGAAACAAGCCAGATTCCCTGAGCGCCTGGCAGCGCGCCTCATCGTCCTGCGTCCATTCGTCCTTCTGCAGCAAGGCGAGGTCGACCGAGGAACGGTCCGAAAGACCAGGGATCTCGGTCGCAATCCCCGCGACCGTGGATACGCCCGGCGTGATCCCTCGCACGACGAAACAGCGCGCCGCAAGCTCCGCGGCACGCTGCGCTCGAGGGAAGCCAGGCTCACACGCGAGGAAGACGTAGGCAACACCCGACGGGGATGTCGTCGTTCTCGCTCGGAGTCTTCCGTGTCTGGCCCCATCGAGAAACTCGACGAGGGCTCGGCCGAGGCCTCGCCGCGCGAACCGGCACTCCTTCGCAAGCACGCGGAGTGCCCGCTCCTGCTGTGCCAGCAGATCAGGATCGGAGGCCGATTGATGTCGAATGTCGCGAGTAACCCACTCCACAGTACCGTCCCAGGTGTAGCTCTCGCGGTCGGCCGCCTTTCTCGCCTTCCATTCGGCCCTTCGTGTCAGTTCGTCCCAGAGACGGTCGTCCACGATGAGCCGGCTGCAATTAGTCGGAAACGATCGATTCCCACTGAGATACACGGCAAGTAGGTTCTCCTCGCCGACAACGATCGGCATCACGTCACGTGCGGTCAGCGCCTCTTTGGCTTCAAGGTAGCTCAGCAGGTCGGTCACCGTGTCCAGCTCAGCTAGGATGGTGTCCAGAGCGGTCTCATCGAAGACGTGCACGAAGCCCTTGCCAAGGTCGCCCTGGGTGAACGGGATCCGCCCATCGCTGCCAAATGCGACAGCCACGCGATGAACGCGCCTCGTATTGGCAGGAGGTATGGGGAGGCCGAACCCACCGTTGCTCAGCCGAACGCGGTAAAGCCGATGAAGTTCGCGCTCCGCCCCGTAGAGTTGTTTGGCCGATGCCTCGATGGCCCTGCGCGACCAACGTTCCCAGCCCAGTTCTGGCTCACTCGAGGATCTTGACAGCACCTCCTTCACGCTGATCAGGATCACGTGCGGGTCGCACACGACGAGGACATCACACAGTTCTTTCCCTTCCGAGTTCAGCGGGTTTGCATAGCTCCAGAGAGACAAGGATGTCCGCGCTACAAGCCTGCTGACGAGAGCTTCAGAGACGTTCTCAGGCACTTCCGGTGCCTCCCCCTGCAACGCCAAATCTACTGGACGGCCGTTCCACCTTGGCCTTCGCCGGCACGTGATTTTGGGAATGCGAAATTTCGAACATATCTAGTCACGTTCTCCAGTCGTAAGGTTATATTATCGAACATACGCTGTCAAGTGAACCCGGGGCAGTGACCAGGTGTCAGGGAACGACAAGACGTGAGTGGCAGGACGGAGGGATCACGGCGTGTAGCCGCGCTGCCGAGATTGGGCCGGATGCTAGGAGGGCAAGGCGGTCGGACCGGAGGATTGGTAGATCCTGCCGATCCCCCTCGGGATTACGAGGGAAGACCGGGACCGGCAGGACCCCCTTTCAAACCGTGCGTGCGGATTTCCCGCACTCGGCTTGCCGATGGTCTTCGGGGTGTGGCGTGCGTCGGATAGCCCACGCTGCCGCTCAGGCGATGCAGGCCAAGGGAGTAGAGGCGTTGCGGGGGCCACTTCTGCGCCCAGAAACGCGTCCGCTGCC
>JAKAFI010000175.1 GCA_021818005.1 Acidobacteriota bacterium
CGGCGGCGCGGCGCGCGAGCCAGACGGGGTCGAGCAGCTGGACCGCACTCGCTTGCGTGGTCGCGGGGTCGCCGAGGAGGAAGCGGTCCGCGTACGCCCGCCGCCAGCTCTCGACCTCGAGGTGGATCCGCTGCACCGAGCCGGCCGGCAGAGCGGCCCAGTTCAGGCGCTCGAGCATCCCGATGCTCTCGCCCATCATGATCCCGCCCGAGGACGGCAGCGGCATCGCGGCGACGCTCCAGCCGAACGCGGAGAAGCGCAAAGGGTCGCGCCACACCGGCTCGTAGGCGGCGAGGTCGGTCGCGGTGAGGATGCCGCCGGCCTCGCGTGACGCCGCCGCGATCGCCGCCGCGGCGGCGCCGGTCGTGATCGCGGCCGGCCCGCGCTCGGCGTATGCCGCCAGCGTCGCGGCGAGCGCCGGAAGCTTGACCACGCTCCCCGCCGCGGGGGGCTCGCCGCCGGGGAGCCACACCGCCGCTGAGGCCGGGAAGCGCGCGAGCAGCGCGCGCGACGCCGCGATCTCGCCGTGCAGCCGCGGCGTGACGGCGAAGCCGTCCCTGGCCAGGCGCACGGCCGGCGCCACGACTTCCGCCCACGGCAGCACGCCGAAGCGGCGCTGCAGCTCGTACAGGCCGGCCGGCGAGCCCGGCACGCCGGCCGCGAGCGGCCCCACGAGCGAGCGCCCAGGGATCGGCTGCCCCTCCTTGTCGAGGTACATCGTCGCCGTGGCGGCCGCCGGCGCCGTCTCGCGGAAGTCGAGCGCCGCGGCCTGACCGCCGATGCGCACGACCGCGAAGCCGCCGCCGCCCAGGTTCCCCGCCTCGGGGTGGACGACCGCGAGCGCGAGCGCGGTGGCCACGGCCGCGTCGGCCGCGTTCCCCCCGGCGCGCAGGATCTCAAGCCCGGCCGCGGTGGCGTCCGGCGCGGCCGACGCCACCCCCCCAGCCGGAGGCGGCGCCGCCGGCGCCGGTGCGGCGAGGGCGAGCGCGGCGACGAGCAGGACGGTCAGGCGGGCGAGTCTGGCGCTCGCAACGGTGCGGACGGCGAGGTGGGGTCGCATGGGGCCGAGTCTAGCCGGTTTCCCGGCGACCGCCTACGCCGCCGGCCACCCCGGCGGCAGCGTCGCCGGCAGCGAGCGGCCGACCGCGACCAGCTCCTTCGCCGCCGCCACGTGCGGCAGCAGCGACATCACGCTGCCCTTGGAGAGCTCGAGCCGCCCGCTCATCACGGCCGGCACCGGGTCGAGCCCGCCGCGCAACAGCTCGAGCCAGGTGGCCGCGTCGGCGGTGAGGACGAAACGCGCCGCCGCCAGGTCCGCCTCGCTCGCGACCCGCGCCGCCCGGCACGTTCCGTGCCAGAGGTCGAGGAACACGGCCCGCCCCTCGATCCCGCGCGCCGGCTCGCCCCGCACCGCCGCCGCCAGCGCCCCCTCCCAGCCGGTCGCCGCCGCCCGAAAGCCCTCGCTCGCGTTGAGCGCCTCGCCCCACGCCTGCGCCCACGCCTCGGTCATGATCTCGCTGGCCATGCGTCCCCCTGTCGGCTCCTCATCGTAGCGCAGGCGTGGGCTCGCGTTGCGGCAGGAGAGCCAGCGCGGCCTCCGCGTCGGCGCGCTGGCGGTCGAGCTCGTCGATCCGCGCCCGCACCGCCGCCTCGCCGTCGGCGCGCCGGCGCTGCCCCGCCGCCACCGCGTCGAGCACCTCGCGCCGCGCCGCGTCGAGCCGCGCCTGCACCGCGGCGTCGAGCCCGGTGGCCAGCTTGTCGAGCCAGGCGACCAGCGCCTGATCGATGTCGTTGAGGTTGCGCCGCAGCCAGCCGTCCGCCGCGGCCGCGGCGCGCGCGGCGGCGCGCCGCATCACCGCGGCGCGCGGCGAGACGAGGTCAACAGCTGCGACCACCGCCGTCCGCGGATCGAGGAAGATGACGTCCGCGAAGAAGCCGAACACCGGCGGCGGGGCGTCGAGGGCGAGCGCCTCGGGCTCGAACCTCGCCACCGGGATCGCGAACGCGGTCGCCGCCGCCGCGGCGACGCGCTCGAGCAGGGCGTTGGCCCGCTCGCTCGCCCGCCCGGTCCAACTCTCGCGCAGGCGCCGCATCTCCTCCGCCGCGCGCTCGCGCCAGGCGGCGATCAGGCGTTCGCCCGCCGCCCGCGCGGACTCGTGCGCCGCCTTGCGGATCGCCGCGCGGCCGGCGCCGTCGAGCCGCCGCAGGTCGGCTTCGACGTCGCCGAGGAGCCGGCGCCGCGCCGCGGCGAGGAAGCGCTCTTCCTCCTCCTCCCACGCGCTGCGGTCGTACGACAGCGCCGCACGGGCGCGGGCGTGCGCCGCCAGGGCGAGGTCGTCGATGTCGCGCATCGCGTCGGCGAACGCGGCGAGCCGGCGCTCGAGCTCGTCGGTCGGCGCCAGCAGCGCGGCGCGCTCGAGCTCGATCGCCCCGAACAGGTGCATCGCGAGGTGGCGCGCGGCCCGCGCGGCGGAGGCGCTCGCCAGCTCCGCGCCCGCCCCGGCCGCCAGCTCGGTAAGCGAGCGCGTCAGCTCGGCCACGCCGGCATCGGCGCCGCCGCGCAGCGCGGCGAGCGCCGAGGTGTGGATGATGCGGTCCGGCTCGGCGCCGAGCGCGTCGCGGAGCACGCGTCGGGTGAACGCCTCGGCCTTGGCGCGGACCGGCTCGGACACCGCGTCGGCCTTGTTGAGGACGTAAAAGATCCCGCCGGCGCCCGGCGCCACCGTCCTGACCAGCTCGAGCTCGTCGCCGGTGATCGGCGGGTCGGAGCCGAGCACGACGACCGCGACGTCGATGCGCGGCACGAACTCCCGCGTCGCCTCGGCGTTGGATGCGAACACGCTGCCGACGCCGGGGGTGTCGACGAGCCGCATGCCGGTGGCGAGCAGCGGGCTCGGCATCTCGATCCGGGCCACGCGCACCCCCTTGCGGTTGCCGGGGTTCTCCTCCTCGGAGACGAACAAGCGCAGGCGCCCCGGCTCGATCGGCTCGTCGTGCCCGTCGGCGAAGTGCACGACCGCCGCCTCGCGCGTCCCGTGCTCGACCACCGTCACCGCAGTGGTGATCGGCGCGACGTCCGACGGCAGCAGCTCGCGCCCGAGCAGCGCGTTGATCAGCGTGCTCTTGCCGCGCTTGAACTGGCCCATCACCGCGACGTTGAACCGTCGCCCGGCAAGCGCCCGAAGCGCCTCGCGCGCGTCGGCGGCGACGCCGTCCTGGGTGCGCTCGCCGGCGATCCGTCCGAGTACTGTCAGAGCCTGTTCTTCCGCCTGCATGACGCTCCCCGCGGGCACGTCCGGTTCCCCCGGACTCGCCGTCCGGCTCGAGGCCTTCGCGCAGGGGTCATCAGCGGCCGCGCCGCGGTTATGGCGGACTCCATCGCCACGGCGATTCTACCCGACCCGGGCGGCGCCGACACGGGCTTCGTCGGCCCCGCCTCCGGCCGGCCGGGTATCATCGAGGGACGGCGATGGGGTTCGCCGCAACCGCCGTTCCCGGCTGATGACCCCTAGCGGACGACGAAGGGGGCCGCATGCGCGGATCCGAGCGTTCCTGGCGCAACTCGACGGTGCTGGGGTTCTCCCTCGCCAGCCTGCTGTCCGACGCCAGCCACGAGATGGCCACGGCGGTGCTGCCGCTCTACCTCAGGCACCTCGGTCTCGGCGCCTCGGTCCTCGGCCTGATCGAAGGGGTCGCGGACCTGTCGGCGTCGGGCTCGAAGTGGCTCTCCGGCGCGGTCGGCCAGCGGGCGCGGCACAAGAAGGCGATCACCGCGGCCGGGTACGCCGTCACCACCGCCTGCGTCGGCGCGTTCGCCCTGGCCACCCGCGTCGTCCCGTTCCTGATCCTGCGCGCCGTCGCGTGGGCGGCGCGCGGGTTCCGCGGCCCGCTGCGCGACACGATGATGGCCGAGTCCGTCGACCCCAAGAGCTACGGCAAGGCGTTCGGCCTCGAACGCGCCGGCGACATGATCGGCGCCGTGATCGGGCCGCTGGCGGCGGTCGGGCTGCTCGCGCTCGGCACCAGCCTGCCGCGCATCTTCCTGTGGACGCTCGTCCCCGGCTTCGGCGCGGCGCTCGCGGTGGCGCTGCTGGTGCGCGAGCCGCACGCGGACGAGGAGGCGGTGCGGGCCCGCCCGCGGCGCCCCGCGCTGCCGCGGCAGTACTGGGCGTTCCTCACCGCGGTGCTGCTGTTCGGCATGGGCGATTTCTCCCGCACCTTCCTGATCTTCGAGGCGGCGTCGCGGATCCCCGCGGGCGCGGCGCCGGCGCTGCTCTCGATCCCGGTGCTGCTCTACGTCGGTCACAACATGGTGAGCGGGCTCGCGACGTTCCCCGCCGGCGCGCTCACCGACCGCTGGTCGTACGGCCGCACCCTGCTGCTCGGCTACGCGCTCGGCCTCGGCTTCAACCTCGGGCTCGCGTTCCTCCCCGGCGGCGTCGGCTGGCTGCTGCCGCTGTTCGCCACCAGCGGCGTCTACATCGCGATCGAGGAGACGGTCGAGAAGGCCACCGCGGCGCGCATGATCGCCGCCGAGGCGCGCTCGTACGCGCTCGGCATGCTGGCGACCGCCAACGCGGTCGGCGACCTGGCATCGTCGCTGCTGACCGGGTTCCTGCTCGACCACGGCGGGCGCGTCTGGGCGTACGGCGTCGCCGCACTGTTCTCCGCCGCCGGCGTCGTCACGCTGGCCGCCGTCATCCGCTCGTCCAGGCTCGAACACGCGGCCCCGGCCGGCACGGACGGGAGCCTGGCCGCACGATGAGCCGCAGCGACCACAACGCCGCGACGGGAGGTCAACCGTCGATCGCCGCCGGCTGCCCGGTCTGCGCGGCGCAGAGCAAGGCGGTGTTCGACGACCTGGTTGCCTGGCAGGCCCGACTGGCGCGCAGCGAGGAGGCGCAGGCTCGGTTCGCTACGATGCGGGGGTTCTGCGCGTTCCACATGTGGTTGCTGCAGCAGATCGGCGACCCGTTGAGCCTCTCGCACGCGCTCGCGCCGGTCATCGAGGCGTGGGCCGACGACCTGGACACGGTGGCCGAAGGGTCCGCGGCGGCCGTGACGGTGGCCGCGGCACAGCCGCGACGCAGGGCCTGCCCGGTGTGCCGCTCCGAGCGGGAAGCCGGCGCGCAGGCGCTTCACCTGGCGGCCGCTGCCACGCTCGGGCCCACCGAGTCCGGCGATGAACGCCTGCTCTGTATGCGCCATCTGGCGGCGCTGCTCGCCGACGTCACGCCGAAAGCGGTGCCGCCGCTGGCGCGCGCTCACGCCGCGGGGCTGCGCGCGCTGGCGGCACAGCTGCGGTCCTACCTCGGCAAACGCGCGGCGTCGCGCCGGCAGCCCGCCACCGAGGACGAGCAGGAGGCGTGGCGCCGGGCGCTTCTGTTCGTTGCCGGGGCGCGGGCGCTCCGTGACGAGGGTCCACCGTAGGGAGCCCTCGCCGCGTCGCAGTCAGGCGGACTCGACCGGCCGGTGGGCGAGCAGGTCCCGGGCGCACGTCGCGACGACGCGGCGGGGGTCGGCGGTGAACGAGGCGACCTCGGCCCAGGCTTCGGCGGTGCCGATGCGCGCGAGCGCGGTCAGGCACTCGAGACAGAGGTAGAGGTCGCGGGTCTCGTGCGCGCACGCGGCCAGCTCGCCGACCGCCGCGGCCTCGCGCCGCAGGCCGAGGACCAGGGCAACGCGCAGCGGGGTGGTCGGCTCCGGGTGGCGCAGCGCCTCGGCGAGGCGCTGGCCGTAACTCTTCCCCGCCTGGATGCGGGCGATCTCGGCGCCGCAGTGCGTACACACCGGGTCGTCGCTGCGGCTCGCCGCCCAACACACCGGGCAGAAAAACGTGGGCATCCGCTCCCCCTCCGCGGTCGCGGCCGTGCCGTAGGGGTCATCAGCCTCGGGGGCGGTCGGCGGCGGACCCCATCGCCTCGGTCAGAGTAGCAAAGGGGTAGGTCGCTCGAGGTGACCGGGGCAAGAGGATCGGCGGCCGCGGCGCCGCGAGCCGGCCGTTGGGCTACACTCCGGTACGGGAGGCGGAGCGATGTCGACACGAATTGCCAGCGTGCACGCGAGAGAGATCCTCGATTCCAGGGGCAACCCGACCGTCGAAGTGGACGTCGTCCTCGCGGGCGGTGGGCGGGGGCGCGCCGCGGTGCCGTCCGGCGCCTCCACCGGCGTGCACGAGGCGCTCGAGCTGCGCGACGGCGACACCGGCCGCTTCGCCGGCAAGGGCGTGCGCCACGCCGTGACGAACGTCAACGAGCGCATCGCCCCGGTGCTCGCCGGCGCCGACGCGCTCGACCAGGCCGGTATCGACCGCACGATGATCACGCTCGACGGCACGCCGAACAAGAGCAACCTCGGCGCCAACGCGATCCTCGGCGTCAGCCTCGCGGTGGCGCGCGCAGCGGCCGACGCCGTCCGGCTGCCGTTGTACCGCTACCTCGGCGGCGTGGACGCGACGCTCCTTCCGGTGCCGATGTTCAACATCCTCAACGGCGGCGTGCACGCGAACTGGCAGGGGACCGA
>JAKAFI010000176.1 GCA_021818005.1 Acidobacteriota bacterium
CGCTCACGCTGGGGAGAGCGGCCCGACGTCGACCGGCAACGACCCGACCTGCCGGTCCACCTGCACCTGGTCGGGGAGCGGGCCGACCTCGCGCTCGACAGCTCCGGAGAGCCGCTCTCGCACCGCGGCTACCGGCCACGCGGAGGACCGGCGCCGCTGGCCGAGACACTCGCCGCCGGGATCCTCCTGCTGGCTGGATACGACGGCTCGCAGCCGCTCCTCGACCCGATGGCGGGCACCGGGACGATCGCCATCGAGGCGGCGCTGATCGCGGCCCGGCGCGCCCCGGGCCTGCACCGCGGGTTCGCCTGCGAGCGCTGGCCCGACCACCAGCCCGCCCTGCTCGAGGCCGAGCGCGCGCGGGCACGAGCCGGCGAGCGCGTGGTGAGGCTCCCGATCGTCGCCGCCGACCGCGACCCCAGGGCGGTCGCCGCGATACGGCGGAACGCCGCCACGGCCGGGGTCGCCGGATTCGTCGAGGCGATCCAGAGGGACGCGCTCGAGCTGGAAGCGGCGCCGAGCGGGATGATCGTCTGCAACCCTCCCTACGGTGTCAGGCTCGGAGACGCCGCCGAGCTGACCGGTTTCTACCGCCGCTTCGGCGACGCCCTCAAGCGCCGCGGCGCCGGCGCCACCGCGTGGCTTCTCGTCGGCAACCCGGATCTCGCCAAGGCGATCGGTTTGCGTCCTTCGCGGAGGATCGTGCTGTTCAACGGCCCGATCGAGTGCCGCCTGCTGCGCTTCGACCTGTACCAGGGGAGCACCCGGGAATCGCGCGGCGAGCGGGGCGGCCAGGAGAGCTCGGATCCGCCGCAAACCGAGTGACGATCGCTGACTGATTGATGATACACTTCAACTCCTGTCATGTTCTCGACCGCCGCCCTGATCCCCGCCTACAACTGTGCCGATCGAGTCGGAGACGTCGTGCGCGGCGTCCGCAAGTTCGTCCCGGACGTCCTCGTCGTCGACGACGGCTCGACCGACGGGACCGGGGAGGCGGCGCGCGCCGCCGGCGCGAGCCTCGTGGCTCACGCCCGCAACTCCGGAAAGGGGCCGGCGGTCCGTTCCGGACTGGCCGTGCTGCTGGGGCAGTCGTACTCTCACATCCTGATGCTCGACGCGGACGGCCAGCACGACCCCGAGGACGCTCAGCGCTTCCTCGAGGCGGCGCCGGCCGCGGACTTCGTCCTCGGCAACCGTCTGTGGAACCGTGAGGCGATCCCGAGCAAGCGTTTCTGGACGAACTACATCGGCACGCGGGCGTTGCAGCTGATGACGGGGTTCCCGCTCGAGGACTCGCAGTGCGGCTACCGGCTGGTGGCCTCCTCGTGCCTGCGCCGGATGGGGCTGGTCGGCAACCGCTACTCGATCGACACGGAGATCATCGTCCGCGCCGGCAAGGTTCGCGCCCGCTTCGCTCACGTGCCGGTGCGGGTGATCTACGAGGGGGCGGCCTCGCACTACCGCCCGCTCTCCGACACGGTCCACATCGTGCTTTCCGCCGCCCGCTTCAAGGTCGACGAGGGCGACCTGCGCCGCGATCCGGGCCCGGACGGTTGGCGGCGCCTGGTGGCCGCCCCGCCGGTGTTCGCTCCGATGGCGAGTGCCCTGATCTGAGCGCGAGCGGCGCGAACGCGTTGCCGGGCCGGCGCGGTCCGGTCTAATCTGCGGTCGGCCGGGCGCTGCGCGCGCCCGCGGAAAGGTTGGACGCGAGCCGTGAGCGGCGGATCGGATACACGGGGGCCGGGACACGATCTGGCGGGCGGGGCCCCGGTCGTCGTGGTCAGCGGCGGCTCGCGTGGAATCGGGCGGGCGATCGTCGAGCGGCTCGCCGCCGAGCGCTATCGTGTCCACTTCCTCTACCGCTGCCGCGACGACGCCGCGCGCGAGGTGGCCGGGTCGGTCGCCGCCTCCGGCGGGTACGCCGTGGCGCACCGCTGTGACGTCACCGACGCGGCCGCGGTGAACGCCCTCGCGGAAGAGATCGCGGGGAACGGCGTCTACGCGCTCGTCAACAACGCCGCGGTCCTGCGCGACGGCCTCTTCTTGCTCATGGACGAGGCGCGGTGGGACGTGGTGCTCGAGACCACGCTCACCGCCGCGTACCGGCTGACGCGGACGTTCCTGCGCCCGATGATGGACGCGCGGGGCGGCCGCATCGTCAACGTCGGCTCGCTCGCCGGTGTCATCGGACAGGAGGGGCAGGCCAACTACGCGGCGGCCAAGGGAGGCCTGCACGCGTTCGGCAAGGCGCTGGCGCGCGAGGTCGGGCGTTTCGGGATCACGGTCAACGCCGTGGTGCCCGGCTGGGTCGCCACGGCCTTGACGGAAGGGCTCGGCGAGAAGCGCACGGCTCGTGCGATCGCCGGCATCCCGCTCGGCCGCTTCGCCCGCCCCGCCGAGGTGGCCGGAGCCGTCGCCTTCCTGCTCTCCGAGCGCGCCTCCTACATCACGGGCGCGACGCTGCGCATCGACGGCGGCCTCGGGAGCTGAGGCGCGGCCCGTCAGGGGCCGGGCTGCCCCCAAAACTCGCGCTGGAAGTGGTAGGCGAGCTGGAGCGTCACGCTCCCCGGCGTCCCTCCCCCGACCGGGTCGCCGTCGAGACGTACGACCGGCATCAGCAGCAGTGTCGTCGAGGCGACGAAGATCTCGTCGGCGCGGTGGAGGTCGCTCAACGTGAGCGGCCGCGCCCTCAGCTTGATGCCGAGGGTGTCACAGATCGCAGCCACCGCCTTGGCGCTCACGCCGGGGAGCACGCGCTCGGTGGCGGGCGGCGTGCTCACCTCGTGGTCGCGGACGAGAAAGAGCGTGCTCGAGGCCCCCTCGTTCACGAACCCGTCCTGACCGACGAAGATCGCTTCCCCGGCGCTGCGCCCCGCCGCCTCGTGCTTGGCCATCACCGAGGCGAGCAGCATCGTGGTCTTGAGGTCGCGCCGCTGCCAGCGGCCGTCCGGTACCGTGATCGCCGCAACGCCGCGCCCGGTCTCCGCCGGTACCGGGAAGGCGTGATGGCGCAGGTACGCGAAGAAAAGGGGCTCCGGCGGCTGCGGGGGCAGGTGACGCCGGGGCGCCGTCCCCCCGGTGAGTTGCGCGTAAAGAACCGCCGTGCGATGGCTCTCGCGGCGGTGGAGCTGCGCGATCAGCGCCCGCCACGCGCCGCCGTCCGGCACCGCGCCCTCGAGGCCGAGCTCGGCAGCGCCGGCGGTCATGCGTTCGACGTGGTCGGCGAGGCGAAACGGCTCACCGCCGACCACCGCCACCACCTCGTAGAGGCTCTCGCCGAACTGCAAGCCGCGGTCCTCGATCGGGACGCGGGCGTCGGCGAACGGGATGAGCCTTCCCGCGAACCACGCCCATGCGGGTTGGTCAAGTCTTGGCATCACCGCGCAAGTGTAGCGACTCGACGGGAGATCGGCGAGTCGGGGCGCTTGGTCGGGTGCGGGCCGTACGCTATCCTGTCGCCGCGGAGGAACCCGATGGCCGGAGTGTTCAAGGCGTACGACGTGCGCGGCGTGTACCCATCCGAGATCGATGAGAAGCTGGCGTATGCCATCGGCTATCACTTCCGCGGCATCCTCGACGAGGAGGACCTGCAGCGGGGCGCCCGGGTGGTGGTGAGTCGCGACATGAGGGCCTCGTCGGTGCCGCTGGCAGCCGCGCTGGCGGAGGGGTTGCGGGCCGGGGGCCTCGGCGTCGTCGACATCGGGCTCGCGACGACGCCGATGAACTACTTCGCGATCGGACACCTGCGTACCTCGGGAGGGATCCAGGTCACCGCCAGCCACAACCCCGCGCGCTACAACGGCCTCAAGTTCTCGCGCCGGGACGCGATCCCGGTGAGCAGCGAGACGGGGATCGGCCGGCTCGAGGAGCTGGTGCGCTCCTCGCCGGCGCCCGCGGCACCGCCGCGCGCCGCGCTGGAGAGCGCCGACATCCGGGCGGCCTACCGCACCCACGTGCTCGGTTTCCTGCGCCGCAGCGAGCCGCGCTTGCGGGTCGCGGTGGACGTGGCCAACGGGATGGCGACGCTGTACCGCGCCCTCCTCGACGAGCTCGACATCGAGGTCGTGCCGCTGTTCTTCGGTCTCGACGGGACGTTTCCGAACCACGAGGCGAACCCGCTCAAACCCGAGAACCTGACCGCCCTGCAAGACGCCGTGCGCGAGCATGGGTGCGCGCTCGGGATCGCGTTCGACGGCGACGCCGACCGCGCGATCTTCGTCGACGACCGCGCTGGCGCGGTCGGCGCTGACATGATCACGGCGCTCCTCGCGCGGCCGATCCTGGAAAGGTTCCCGGGAACCCCGATCGTCTACGACATCCGTTCGTCGTGGGCCACGCGTGAGGCGATCGTCGCGGCGGGTGGGCAGCCGGTACGCGAGCGCGTCGGCCACTCCTTCATGAAGGCCACGATGCGCCGGATCGGCAGTCCGTTCGGCGGCGAGCTGGCCGGGCATTTCTACTACCGCGAGAACTACTTCGCTGACTCCTCGCTGATCACCGCGATCGAGGTGCTCAACGAGGTCAGGCGCGCGGGGCGCTCGCTGTTCGAGCTACTGGCGCCCCACCGGCGCTACGCCGGAACCGGCGAAATCAACTTCCGCGTCGAGGACAAGGAAGGCGTGATCCGGCGGCTTGCCGGCACCTTTGCGGACGGGGCGATCGACTACATCGACGGGATCACCGTGCAGTACGCCGACTGGTGGTTCAACGTGCGCCCGTCAAACACGGAGCCGTTCCTACGCCTGGTCATGGAGGCGAGGAACCCGGAGCTGCTGGCGGCCGCCAAGGAAAGGTTGCTCGCTATCCTCGGGTGCCCCGCGGACGAGCCCCATCGCGGCTGAACTCGTCGCCCTGGCCATACTGAATCGCGCGGTATAGCCCGCTGTCCGTCGCCTTGGACGGAGCCGACGAGGCCTGCGCCGCCGTGACGACCTCGACCAGCGCCTCGACGACGACGGGGTCGAATTGACGGCCCGCCTCGGCGCGCAGCTCCGCCACCGCCTCCGCGAGCGGGCGGCCGTTCGAGTACGGCCGCTTCATCGTCATCGCGTCGAAGGCGTCGACGGCCAGGATGATGCGCGACTCGATCGGGATCTGCTCGCCGCGCAGGCCCCTGGGGTAGCCCGATCCGTCGAAGTGCTCGTGCGCGCAGCGGATGATCTCCGCGGCGCGCTCCAGCTTGCCCATCCGCTCGACGATGAGGGCGCCGACCTCGGGGTGGGTCAGGATCTGCTCTCGCTCGGCGGCGTCGAGCGGCCCCGACTTGTTGAGGATCTCGTTCGCGATGCCGATCTTCCCCACGTCGTGGAGGATCGCGGCGACCGAGAGGAGGAAGCGCTGGTGGCTCGAGAGCCGGATCCAGCCGCGGCGCTCCAGGACCTCCTCGGTCGCCAGGACCAGAGTCTCGACGCGCTCGACGTGCTCGCGCGTGTAGCGCGACTTCGCCTCGACCACCTCGGCGAGTGTGGAGATCGACGCCAGGTACGTGTTACGGATCTCGTCCGCCATCCGGTTGAACTCGCGGGTGAGCGCCCCGAGCTCATCGTGCCGGCCCTCCGGGAGGCGGACCATGAGGTGGCCGCGCGCCATCGCGGCGGTGCCCTCGAGCAGGGCCGACAACGGCGCCAGGAGACGGCGCGCGAGACCGTTGCCGAGCGCGAACGCGAGCAACATGCCGGCGGCGAGCACCACGAACCAGACCTGCAGCCCGGTTTCGAGGCTCTCGCCGCTGTGCACGGCCGAGGTCATCAGGGCGATGCTGAGGACGGTCCCGTCGTCGAGCCGGAGAGCAGGCCGACTCGCGACGACCGGCTTGAACAGGAACGAGAGTGTTCCCCGCGGCAGGTACGCCGTGAGCTCGGCGAGGCTTGGCCGCGCACCCTCGGCGGGCTCGGGCCACATCGCCAGGGTTTGCCCCCCCGCCTCGAGCGCGGCGAACGTCTGGGCCGGGACGATCGACGACAGCAACGTGGCGTCGAGCGGCTCGGTCACGACCAGCCAGCGGTGCACCCCGCCGTTCGCTGCAGGCAGCTGCCTCGCCAGCTTCAGCGACGCCCGCCCGTCGGGCCCACGGTGTACCCACGTCGCGTTGTGGCCGGCGGCGATCTGCGCCGCGATGCTCGGGTTGCGGGGGAACCACGCGGTTTTCAGGTCGCTCCCGATCCCGCGCTGCCAGCGGTAGGCCTCCGCCTCCAGCTGCAGGCCGCCAAAGACCTCGACACGCTCCACGCGATAGAGCGCCAGGAGATCGTGCAGCTGCCCGAGCTGCTCGACACCGCCGGTCAGGGGGGTCGATCCGACGAACGCGGCGAGCGCGTCGCGGTCGTCCCCGAGCTCGTTGACCCGTTGGGTGAACTGGTGGCTGGCCGTCGCCAGGCTGGCGTCGAGGCTCTGCTGCTCGAGAGACCTCGTCGTTCGCAGGAGCAAGAAGAGGTGGAACGCCCCGATCAGCACGGTGGCCGTGACGATCGAAACGAGGTGCGACAGCACCAGTTGCCAGCGCAGCTTCACCGAGG
>JAKAFI010000177.1 GCA_021818005.1 Acidobacteriota bacterium
AGTCGGAGCTGTCGAAGGCGGTGGTCGCGCTGATCGTGCCGGTGAGGAACCCCTTGCCCAGCGGGCTGTAGGCAACGAGGCCGATGCCGAGCTCCTCCAGGGTGGGGAGCACCTCCTTCTCGGGGGTCCGCGTCCACAGCGAGTACTCGTTCTGCAGCGCCGTGACCGGCTGGACGGCGTGGGCGCGGCGGATCGTCTGCACCCCCGCTTCCGACAGGCCGAAGTGCTTGACCTTACCTTCCCGGATCAGCTCCTTGACCGCGCCCGCGACCTCCTCGATCGGCACGTCCGGGTCCACGCGGTGCTGGTAGAAGAGGTCGATCACGTCGCTCCGCAGCCGCTTGAGCGACGCGTCGGCGACCTGCCGGATGCGCTCCGGCCGGCTGTTCAGCCCCGACCAGCCGGGCGAGCCGTCGGGGTTCAAGTTGAAGCCGAACTTGGTGGCGATGACGACGCGGTCGCGGACCGGGGCCAGGGCCTCGCCCACCAGCGCCTCGTTCGTGAACGGGCCGTAGACCTCGGCCGTGTCGAAGAAGGTGACGCCGCGCTCGACGGCCGAGCGGATGAGGGCGATCATCTCCTTGGTGTCCGCCGGCGGGCCGTAGGCGAAGCTCATCCCCATGCAGCCGAGGCCGAGCGCCGAGACTTTCAGGTTGCTGCGTCCGAGTGTGCGAGTCTTCATGGTCAGCTCCTTCGCATGCCGACGACGCAGCCAACACCCCGCGTGACCGGCCGCTTCCCGGTTCGCCCGCGGCCCGCAGCCAGTGGCGTCCGCGGCGTCGAACACGCAGGCAACGATAGCCCCCGGTACGAGGCGCGTGTTGCCCGATCCTCCGGGTGTCTAGCCCGATCCGCTCGGTCGTGGCGCCTCGTGTCATCGTGGGGTCAGGGTTGCGTTGTGGTGTCGTGGGGTTCGAACCGGCGAGGCGACGCGACGAGAGCGCCCGGCGGCCGGGTTGGGACGCGACGACTGCGACCTGATGGCGCCGGGTAGAATGCGGCCGTGACGCGGGAAGAGATTCTCAAGCTGACCCACCTCGTGACCTGCGCGGGTTGAGCGTCGAAACTGGGTCCGGCGGACCTGCACGAGGTGCTCGCGACGCTGCCGCAGATCGACGACTCACGGTTGCTGGTGGGCGCGGGGACGTTCGACGACGCCGGCGTCATCGAGCTGCGCGACGACCTGGCGCTCGTCCAGTCGGTGGACTTCTTTCCGCCGATCGTGGACGACCCGTTCGACTTCGGCCGCATCGCCGCGGCGAACGCGTTGTCGGACATCTACGCGATGGGGGCGGAGCCGCTCACGGCGCTGGCGGTGTGCGCCTTTCCGCAAGGCACGCTCCCCCTCGAGGTGCTGGAGCGCACACTGGCCGGGGGGCTCGCCACGCTGCGGGACGACGGCGTCCTCCCGCTCGGCGGCCACACGGTGAAAGGCCCGGAGTTCACCTACGGTCTCGCGGTGACCGGAACGGTGCACCCGCGGCGGGTGCTGACCAACGCCGGCGGGCGGCCGGGGGACGTCCTCGTCCTCACCAAGCCGCTCGGGACCGGCGTGCTGAGCACGGCCCTCAAGCGCGGCGAGCTGCCCGCCGAGTGCGAGTGGACGCTCGTCGAGTCGATGGCGGCCACCAACCGCCGCGCCGCCGAGGCCTGCCGCGCGACCGGCGTGCACGCGCTCACCGACGTGACCGGGTACGGGCTGGTCGGGCACGCCCTCGAGCTCGCCGAGGCGAGCGGCACGGCGCTCGAGCTCGGCGCCGAGCCGCCGCTGCTCGCCGGCGCCGCCGAGGCGGCCGCGGCGGGGGCGATCCCGGGCGGTCTCAACGCCAACCGCGACTGGGCGGCCGCACGCGTCTTGTGGGCCGGTGTCGATCCGCTCGCGGTCGACCTCCTGTGCGACCCCCAGACCTCCGGCGGCCTGCTCGCCGCGCTCCCCGAGGAGCGCGTCGAGACGCTCGCTGCCGCGTGTCGCGAGCGCGGCGTCGGGTGCTGGAGGGTGGGATCGTTGGTGGCAGGGAAGCCGGGAACGGGCCGGGTCGTCTCGTCCTCGTGAGACGTCGGCTGCGCGAGCCTGGCCTGGCTCCCGCGCCCCCGTCACGTCCGCTCGAGCTTCGACTTGGCGGGCCGGATCTCGAGCGCGCCGGGGTCGGCCCCGATCTCGATGCCCCGCCCGGTGCCGGCAAGCGCCGTTGGGACCACGCCCTTGGCTTGCGTTGTGGGGTCAGGCTTGTGTGGTTGCGTTGTGCGGTTCGGACCGGCGAGGCGCCGCGAACGCGCGAGCCTCGCCGGCGGCGCCGCCGGCCGCAGGGCCGGGGCAGCCACACCGATCGCCGCTCCTGGGGGCTCGTCATGGCCGGCACCGGCAAGCGACGCGTCCCGACCACCATGGCGTAACGCACCATGGCGTAACGCTTGACGATCATACCGTGCCGCGTTATGATCAACCGGGATGATCCGGAGCTTCCGCGATCGGGAGACGGAGGCGGTCTTCGCGCGGCGCGGGTCGCGGCGGTTGCCCCCTGACCTCCAGAGGGCCGCCCTGCGCAAGCTGGTCATGCTCGACGCCGCGGAGACCCTCGCCGACCTGAGGGTGCCGCCGGCCAACCGCCTCGAGAAGCTGTCGGGCGATCGTGAGGGTCAGCACAGCATCCGAATCAACGAGAGGTGGAGGATCTGTTTCGTTTGGGAAGAAGGTGAAGCCCATGAGGTCGAAATCGTCGACTATCACTAGGAAGCGCCGGACGCCTGCAGCGGCGAAGCTGCCGCCGGTGCACCCCGGCGAGATCTTGCTCGAGGAGTTCCTCGAGCCGTTGGCCCTTTCGCAGTACCGCGTGGCGAAGGACACGAGCGTCCCACCGCGCAGGATCAACGAGATCGTCCACGGCAAGCGGGCGGTCACGGCGGACACGGCCCTGCGACTCGCGCGGTACTTCGGCACTTCGGAGCGGTTCTGGCTCAACCTCCAGTCGCGCTACGACCTCGAGCTCGAGAAGGATCGCCTCGGCACCCGGCTGGTCACGGAGGTCGTCGTGCTCGCCAGGGCGGGCTGATACCGATTTGCCATCTATCGCAGACCAATGGCTGTCATGGCGAGGACACCTCGCGCCGCGAGGCGGACGAAGCCATCCCGTTCCTACCTCTGTCGCCCTCGTCAGCCTGCGAGGTTGCTCGCGCCGTTGCGTGGCCTCGCAATCCCCATGAGCCCGGGCTCACCCTGGGCCATGAACGTGGGTGTCATCGCGAGGAGGCCGCTCGCGAGGCGAGCGGCCGACGCGGCGATCCCGAGGTCATCGAGGTGACCTCGGGATCGCTTCGTCCCGCCTCCGGCAGGACTCGCGATGACAGGGGTTTGTAGCGAGACTTTCTGAACAATGACGAGTCAGTAGTGCACGGCTTGCGGCGAGGCGCAGCCTCCAGGTCCGCGGCGGCTGGGCCGTCGTGCCGGCGTCAGCGCCTGCCGTCGGAGGCGGGAGGCGCTACTCCTTCTTCGCCAGCCCCGGCGTGTTTGGGTGCGCCGCGTCGTAGGCGGCGATGTCCGCGTCGCCGAGGTGCTCCGCCTTCCACACCATCGCCCGGTGGATGCGGTTCCACCCGCTCGGATGGTCGTAGAAGATGAACTCCTCGACCGGCCCGGGCGTCATCTTGCGGTACTCCGACAGGTGCAGCGCCGCCTGGGCGAACCCGTCCGGCTGGCGGGCGACGTTGAGGCCGTAGTTGTCGGCCTCCTCCTCCATCGTGCGCGTGAGCGTGTTGGTCACCGGCGTCAGCACGAACATGAACGCCGAGAACAGAAACAGCAGCAGCGGCAGCCCGGCGATGTCGCCGACGCCGCGGATCCCCCAGCGCGCGCCGTAGCGCGCCTGCAGCGCCGCGAACGCCCAGCGCAGCGCCGCGAACGCCGCGACGATGATCACGCCGATGAACACCATCCCCTTGTAGACGTGGTTGAGGACGTAGTGCCCCATCTCGTGGCCGAGCACCGCCTCGATCTCCTCGTTCGAGCCGCGGGTCATCAGGTTGTCGTTCATGGAGATCCGCGTCGTGCCGAAGAGCCCGCTGACGTGCGCGCTCATCCGCTTTGTCTGCTTCGAGGCGTCGAACTCGTAGACGTCGGTCGCCGGGATGCCGTTGGCGCGCGCCATCGAGAGGATCTCCCGCTTGAGCGGCGACTCGGGCAGCGGCGTGAACTTGTTGAACACCGGCTCGAGGTAGACCGGGGCGATCGCGGCGCCGAACATCGCGAACGCGATCAGCACCAGCGAGCCCCACAGCCACCAGGTGCGCGGCGCCCGGCGCAGGACGGCGTAGAGCGCGGTGATCGCGAGCGTGCCGAGGACCAGTCCGATCGCCAGCCCCTTCGCCTGGTCGCCGAACCAGGCGCCCAGCGTCTGGTTCGACATCCCGTACTGGTGCTCGCGGAAGTAACCCTCGTAGGCGCTCCACGGCAGCGTCAGCACGCCGACGATGACGATGTACTGCAGCGAGTAGAGGGCGGTCTGCAGCCAGCGGAACCGGGTGACCCGCTCGGCCCAGTCGCGCATCCGCGCCGACAGGCCGGTGCCGAGGAACACCCAGGCGACCACGAGGCCGACGACGAGGTCCCAGAGGAGTAGCCAGTAGCCGCCCTCGAAGTAGGCGTCGGACTTCGCCCGCGCCGCCGGCGACATCGTCGCCAGGTAGGCCTCGGTGGCCGCTCGGGGGTCGAAGTGCGCCGTCGCCGCCTGCGGGACGGCCGCCCCCGCGCTCGCGGCCGCCGCCGCAACGCCGCACACCACGATCGCGACCAGCATCGCCAGCACTGTCGTCCGCACACGCGTCATTGCCTTCCCTCCTGGACACGTCCTTGCTGCCAGCATACGCGTGCCCGACCGGCGAGGTTGCGCTTGGCCCAGCCCCGAGTCCGGCGTGACGGTGGCCGCGACCGGGACTGGTGCCGGGCGCTCGGAACGCCTCGCTTCGTCAGGATCACCATCTCCGTTCGGGCACGGCGCCGGCGACCCCGCCAGCGCACCCCTGCAGCGTCAGCGCCGGCTGGCGTGGACGGCAGGTCGCCGATCCGACGCCCGAGCAACTGCGATGTTGGCCGGGCGGTGTCGCCGCCGTGCGGCCGCTCTCGCGATAGGCGACGGCTCGACAGGCCACGACGGTGCCGTAAATCCCGACCCCGATCAGGCGAGCCACGCGCGACACTCGGCCGGTAGTCGGCCGAGCTCCTTGGTCACGCGGCGGCGGGCCGAGGGACGTGCAGCGAGCGCCGCGAGCGCCTCGCCGAGGTCGTCCGGGCGATCGCCGGCGAGCACGGCGATCAGCGCAGCGGCCTGCACTCGGTCCTTCGCGGCCTTGGTCTGCTCGGCGGCCGGCCGCTGCGAAGCGGTGAACAGCTTGTGGAGCGCGAACCGCCCGGGGCGCGGCACGCGGACGAGGGTCGGCCGCGCCCCCAACACCAGTGCCGGCACCGGTTCCTCGATGAGGTACTCGAGGAAGCGCAGCGGCCACGCCGCCACACCGAGCCCCGGGACCGTCACCGGTGCCTCCGCGGGCCGCCTCGGCGCCGGCGTCACGAAGTCGAGTCGGAGTTCGCCTCTCCGCATCATGAACGACGTCGAGGGCTCTCGCGGGTCGAGGCCGGGTACGGCGAGGAATCCAAGCCGAGCGAGCGATCCTTCGACATCCGGTGCGCCTTCCGGCGCGGCTGCGATGGCGAGATCGATCCGGTGCGCCACGTCGATGTCCTGCGTCCGTAGTGAGGCAGAGGGCAGGCGGACGCCGAGCATACCGCCGTACGTGCGGAACGCTTGCGTCCCGACCACCACCGCACCGCGGCGAAATAGCCCGAGGTCGGCGAGGAGGGACAGCACTCCAGCCACCGCGGGCTGCTCCCGCAGCGCCCCACCTCTGATCAGCATCGCGGCGAGCCGATCCATCGCGACACGCTGCCCGGCGCTCTCGAGGCGCTTCTTGGCGATGCGGTCAAGCGTCCGGCGGAGCTCCTCGGAGTCCGGCCCGAGGTAATGCTGCGCGACCTGATCGCCCTTGCGCACTTGCCAGTAGAGGTATCGCCGCCCGCGGATGCTCTTGCCGACGATCCCTCCCGGGAGCTGACCCTCGATTCCGACGAGGCGCTCGTGCAGCAGCGAGAGCTCGAGCAGCTCCGCATAGAGCGTTGCGACACTCGCCGGAAGGCGATCGCTCTCCATGAGGGAATTATACGCTCGATTCAGAGTCAGGGCGTATAACATAACCGACGGCCGCCGCGTGCTTCACCTCTTGGGCGAAGCCTCTTGAGGCTCGACCTCCGGGTACGGCGCGGGATTGAAAGCCGGGCAGCTCTCAGGGTTCGAGGGCAAGCTCGAGGCTCGGCCCGGTCGGTCCGAACCCTCTCACGCAACCACGGAAGCCTGACCCAACGATGCGGAGGCGGGACGACCGGCCGGCGGTGAACGTGCGCCCGCGCAAACGGCGCGGTCGGCGGGCTCGCCGCACGCCAGGG
>JAKAFI010000006.1 GCA_021818005.1 Acidobacteriota bacterium
AAGGCGAGGCCCGCCACGATCCCCCAGACGGCCGGGAGCAGCTCGAGCGGCCGCCCGAGGCGGCGCGCGACCAGGAACGCCACGGTGGCCGTCGCGGCGCGCCGGACCGGGGCGTTCCCCCCCGCCAACAACGCGAACGCGACGACGGCGGCGGCGACCAGCCAGCGGCGCGTCGAGGGCGGGACCCCAACCACGTTCAGCGACGCCCAGACCAGCACCGCCACCAGGCCGACGTGCAGGCCGGACACCGACAGCAAGTGGACCAGCCCGGAACGCCGCATGCTCGTGATCTCCCCCTCCTGTAGCGACTCCATGCGCTGGAGCACGAGCGCCGCCGCGAGGCCAGCCGCGTGCAGCCGACGAACGTCGGTCGAGGCACTCTCTGCCAGCGCCTGCGCGCCCGCCTCGCGGACTCCGTCGACCCACGAGCCCCCGTGGACCGACCGGACGAGGAGTAGCGTTTTGATCCGCAGCGCCGGAGGCGCCAGCGCGGCCCGGCGGTCGAACACGAGCTCGCCGCTCCCCTGCAGGCGCGTTCCGGCCGGCGGCAGCTCGGCGAGCCCGGCCGGAGCGCTCACGTACACGCTCATCTCCCGCGGCGGCGAGATCGCGTGCCCGGCCCACTCCAGGCCCCCGACCCGCGCCCGGTTCCCCCACCCGCGCGCCCCGCTCACCCAACCGTCGCGCAGCGTCACGTCGAAGCGGACCGGCACGGCCTTACCGGCGAAACCCGGAGGGGTCCTGGGCGCCAGCGCACAGGCGGCGAGGCCGAGCGCCCCACCCGCCGCCAGCCACCACCCCAGACGGCTACCGGCGCCGTGCAGTCCCTGCCAGGCGGCGGCCAGCGCCGCGACCGCGAGCGGCAACCCCCAGCCCCGCCCCGGCGGCGCCAGGTTCCCCACGGCGAGCGCCGCCACGGCGCTCGCGCCCAGGGCGATCAGCCGCGCGCCCGGGGGCTCAGGAGTCGCGGCGGCGAAAGGACGCCAGGAGTTCCACATGGTGCGTTCCGGCGAACAGGTCCCACAGCTCGACCGACTCGAGGGCGTACCCGGCGCCGACCAGCCTCCCCCCGTCACGACCGAACATCGCGGCGTCGCACGCGAGCAGCACGATGCGCTCCGGGCCCCACGCCAGCAGCCGCCGCGCCGCGGGCGGTGACAGGCTCGCCCGCGGCGGGTCCACGATCGCCATCGTCCCCGCCGCCGTGCCCGGGCTCGCCAGGAACGCCTCGGCGCTCGTCGCGGCCACACTCACGCCGGGGAGGTTCTCGCGGGCGCCCTCCGCCGCCGGCCTCGAGGCCTCGACCACGGTGATCTCGCGAACCCCGGCGAAGCGCGCGGCCGCCGCCAGCAACCCCACGCCACCGTAGAGATCGACGACGCGCGACGGTTCCCCGTGCCGCACCAGCTCGACGACCGCTGCGAACAGCAGCGGCAGCAGGTGCCGGTTCCCCTGGAAGAACACGCCGACCGGCACCCGCAGCGCGACCGGCAGCCGCATCGTCACGGCGCGCTCACCCCACCCGCCCGCTCCGATCCGCGCACCCCCGAGCAGCGGGTGAAAGCCGGCCACCTCGCCGACCGGGGCGGGCGGCACGGCGCCGCCACGCCAACCCGCCACGCCCGTCCCGCCCTCCAGGTCCTCAATCCACTCGAGCTCTCCGTCCCCCGCCCCGGCGCGTCCCAACGCGTCGGCCAGCGGCCCGACGGCGCGGAGCAGCAACGGCGAGAGGACGCGGCACGGCGACACGTCGACGACCTCGTGCGAGCGCCGAGCGTGAAAGCCGAGCGCCCGCCGGCGGCGGTCCCAGTGGAGGCGGGCCCGGACCCGCCACGCCATCTCCGAAACGCGCACCGGAGCGACGCGGACGGCGTCGGCGAGCGCCGGCGGCGCGTGCCGCAACGCGCCGAGCGCCACCTCGCGCAGCGCCTCCGGCGCCGCCGAGCGCCGCAGGTGCGCCAGGTCGCAGCCGCCGCACGCCGTCGCGGCCGGGCACGGCGCCGCCTCGCGCCACAAACTCTCGCGCACGACCGCCGTCGCGCGCGCCTCGACGATCCCCGCCCGTTCGCGCTCGACCTCGGCCTCGACGACCTCGCCAGGGAGCGCTCCGGCCACGAACCAAACCTTGCCGCCGCTCCTCGCGACGCCGCGGCCGCCCCCGCCCAGCGCCTCGATCTCAAGCCGTACCGGCATCGAGCTCCATCCGCGGCACCCCGGCCGCGAGCCGCACGGCCCTGAGCAACAGCGCGCGCCGGGTGCGCTCCCTCACCTCGGGCTCGACCGCCAGGCCGGCCATCCCCTCGGCGACCGCGCGCTCGATCTCGGCGCGCCGCTCGGCGGGCAGCGCTCGCGCCAGCGCCTCCAGACCTCCCAGCTCGAGCTCCGCCAGCGCCTGCTCCAGCGCGGCCGGCTCGGCGTCGCGAGGCAGGCTGGACACGGCGCGCTCGAGGTCGGCAAGGACGGCGTGGGCCGCCGGGTGCTCGCGCCAACGCGCGGCGGCCTCGCCGAGCGCCGCCGCGAGCGCCGCCAGCGCCGCGCCGACGTCGGGCCCCGCCACCGGGGCCGCGGCGCCCACCCGGTTCGCCGCCAACCGCTTGGCGTGGCGCGCCACGGCGTGGCGGCAGTACGACAGCGACGACACCGGGTCGCCGTCGCGCTCGCGCCGCCGCTCGGCGGCCTCGCTGACGCCCGCGAGCACCGCGGCCAGCGGAACACCCTCCCGCCACCACCGGCGTAGCAACGCGAAGTCCTTCGGCGAGAAAAGCACCGGGGTGCCGCGCAGCGCGGCGAAGTGGTCCTCGACGGCGCGGTAGAACGCGATCTCGGCGTCGTCCGGCTGGCTCATCGCGTACCGTCAGCCGCGCTCGCCGTGGTTCCGTTCCCAGAGCAGGCGCAGCCCCTTGAGCGTGAGGTCGTCGTCGACGGCGTCGAAGATCTCCGTGTAGCGTGCGATCACGCTCGCCAGCCCCCCGGTCGCGATCACCGTGCCGCCGCCCAGCTCGGCGAGCACGCGGCGGGTGATCCCCTCCGTGAGGCCGACGTACCCGAGCACGATGCCGGCCTGCATCGAGTCCACGGTGCCCTTGCCGATCACCCGCTCGGGCGCCGCGAGCTCGATGCGCGGCAGCTTCGCCGCGCGCGAGAACAGCGCCTCGGCCGAGATCTCGAGCCCGGGCGCGATGACCCCGCCGAGGAACTCGCCGCGGGCCGAAACCACGTCCCACGTCGTCGCGGTGCCGAAGTCAACGACCACGCACGGCCCTCCGTGCTCGGCGAACGCGGCCACCGCGTTGCACAACCGGTCCGCCCCGAGCTCGAGCGGCGTCTCGACCCGGAGCGGCATCCCGGAGCGGATCCCGGGCGCGACGAACAGCGGCTCGGCGTCGAGGTAGGTCGCGATCGCGGCGCGCATCGCGCCATCGATCTGCGGCACCACGGAGCCGACGATCACGCCGCGGATGTCGGTCGGCCGGATCTCGGCCCACTGGCAGAGCTGGCGCAGGAAGATGCCGAGCTCGTCGACGGTGCGTTCGTGGACGGTGGTCAGCCGCCAGCGGCGCAGGATCTCGGTACCGCGGAACACCCCGATCGTCATGTGCGTGTTGCCAACATCCAGGGCAAGGAGCATCACTCGCCTCCCGAGCCGTCGGGGACGATCTCGCCCGCCGCGAAGCCGCGCACCTCGCCGGCCACCTCGAGGCGCAGCTCTCCGCCCTCACCGAAGCCGGCGAAGCGTCCCTCCACGACGACGTCGTCCAGCCGCAAGCGCACGGCGTCGCCCTCCCGGTGTACGGAGCGGCGCTCCCACTCCGCCCTCGCCGCCCGCCGATCGGCCAGCGCCGCGTGGACCCCGCCGAGGAATTCCGCGACCAGCGCCGCGACGGCGTCCTCCACCGCGCCGGCGAACCCGAGGGCGGCGAGCGAGGTCGGGCGGACGGGGTCGCCCGGCCCGAGCTCGGGCACGACCGCGACGTTGACGCCGATCCCCACGGTCGCCCACGCATCGGCGCCGGCGCTGCGGGTGCGGCACAGCACCCCGCCGAGCTTGCGCCCGCGGACCTGGAGGTCGTTCGGCCACTTCAACCCGACAGCCAGCCCCGGCACCAGCGCCTCGACCGCGCCCGCCAGCGCCACGGCCGCCGCAATCGGTAGCCTGGCCAGCTCGCCGGGAGCGACCCTCGCCAGCCAGTTGGCGTACAGGCCCCCGGGAGGCGACACCCAGCGGTTGGCGCCCCGTCCGCGGCCCAGCGTCTGGTGCCCGGCGATGATCACGGTCTCCGCCAGCGGCGGCTCGTCCTCGGATCGCCAGAAGTCGATCAGGCGTTCGGCGAACGTCGCGGTCGAGTCGAGCTCGTCGAACCGGACCACGTTGGCCGGCAGCGGCGTCGGGAAGCGCTCCCTCACCGACCCCTTCCCAGCGTGGCCGCGAGCATCGCCCGCTTGTGGGCGAGCTCGGCGGCGCGCGAGCGAGCCCCGGCCACGACATCCTCCGGGGCGCGGGCGGCGAACGTCTCGTCGCCGAGCCGCGCCTCGACCTTGACGAGCTCGCCCTCCACCTGCGCCAGCTCGTCGCCGAGCCGGGCGCGCTCTGCCTCCCCGAGCGCGCCCTCGGGAAGCACGAGGGCGAGGTTGACGCCGCCCGCCGCGTCGCGGATCGCTCCGGCGGCCACCGCGGCGGGGTTGAGCTGCAACGACGAGAGCCCGGCCAGGCGCTGCATCTCCGCCCCGACCTTGGCGAAAGCGGCGGCCCGCCCGGGTTCGAGATCGGTCAGCTGCGCGGTCAACGGGGTTCCCGGCGACAACCCGACGAGGTGCCGGTACGACCGGATCTCCTGCACGACCGCCTGGACCGCTTCCATCAGCGCGAGCGCCTCCGCGTCGACGGCCCTCGCGCCCGCGACCGGGTACCGCGCGGTGATCAGCATCCGGCCGCCACCGAGGTGGCGGGCGATCTCCTCCGTGATGAACGGCATCACCGGATGGAGCAGCTTGAGCGCCTCGAGCAGCACGCCACGGGCCACCGCGCGCACGTCGGCCGCGCGGCGCCCGGCCACGGCCGCGGCGTCCTCACCGGCCAGCGCCGGCTTCGCCATCTCGATGTACCAGTCGCAGTAGTCGTTCCAGACGAACTGGTAGAGGGCGCGGCAGCCCTCGTCGAAGCGGTAGCTCTCCCACGATCGGTTCGCCGCTGCGGCGGTGCGCTCGAGCTCGGCCAGGATCCACCGCTCCGGCAGTTCCAGCGGGCGCGCGCGCACCGTCTCGAGGTCCTCCTCCGAGCCGGTGAGGTGCATCTGGACGAAGCGGGCGGCGTTCCACAGCTTCGTCGCGAACGCCCGGTACCCTTCCATCCGCTTGGCGTCGAGCGGCAGGTCGCGGCCCGGCGAGGCGAGCGCGGCGAGGGTGAAGCGCACCGCGTCGGCGCCGAACTCCTGCACCAGGTCGAGGGGGTCCATCACGTTCCCCTTGGTCTTCGACATCTTCTGCCCGCGGGCGTCGCGCACCAGCCCGGTCAGGTGCACCTCGGCGAACGGCGCCTTCCCGGTGAAGTGCTCGCACATCATGACCATGCGGGCGACCCAGAAGAACAGGATGTCGAAACCGGTGATCAGCAGGCTGGTCGGGTAGAAGGCGCGCATGTCCGGTGTGTCGGCCGGCCACCCCATCGTCGAGATCGGCCACAGGCCCGACGAGAACCAGGTGTCGAGCACGTCGGGGTCCTGCTCGACCGGTTTGCCGCAGGCGGCGCACGCGGTCACCGGCTCCTCGGACACGGTGGTGTGGCCGTCGGCGCAGTAGAACGCCGGGATCCGGTGCCCCCACCAGAGCTGCCGCGAGATGCACCAGTCCATGATGTTCTCGAGCCAGTTCTCGTACGTCGCCACCCAGAAGTCGGGCACCAGCCGCACCTCGCCGGAACGGACCGCCGCGAGCGCGCGCTCGGCCATCCCCCGCATCGAGCAGAACCACTGCATCGAGAGGTACGGCTCGACGACCGTGTCGCAGCGCTGGCAGTGGCCGACGGCGTGACGGTGTGTCTTCTCGCCGCGGCGCAGCCCGCGCTCCGCCAGCGCCGCGAGCACGGCCTTGCGCGCCGCGAAGCGGTCCTGCCCCGCGAACGGCCCGCCGTGCTCGTTGATCCGACCGTCCTCGGTGAGGATGTTGATCTTGGCCAGCCCGTGCCGCTCTCCGGTCGCGAAGTCGTTGGCGTCGTGCGCCGGCGTCACCTTGACCGCGCCGGTGCCGAACTGCGGGTCGACCAGCACCGCGTCGGCGATCACCGGGAACGTGCGGTCCACGAACGGGTGGCGGACCAGCTTGCCGATCAGATGGCGGTAGCGCTCGTCGTCGGGGTGGACGGCGATTGCGGTGTCGCCCAGCATCGTCTCCGGCCGCGAGGTCGAGACGACGATCTCGCCCCCGTCGGCCAGCGGGTAGGCGAAGTCCCACATCCCCCCGTCGATCTCCTTGTGCACGACCTCGAGGTCGGAGAGCGCCGTCAGGCAGCGGGGGCACCAGTTGATCAGGCGATGGGCGCGGTAGATCAACCCCTCCTGGTGGAGCGAGACGAACGCGTGCCGCACCGCCTGCGACAGCATCGGGTCGAGCGTGAAGCGCTCGCGCGTCCAGTCGCACGAGGCGCCGAGCGCCTTCGCCTGGTGCGAGATGTTGTCCTTGTACTGCGCCTTCCACGCCCACATCCGCTCGAGAAAACGCTCCCGCCCGAGGTCGCGGCGGTTGCTCCCCTCTTTGGCCAACTCGCGCTCCACCATCACCTGGGTCGCGATCCCGGCATGGTCCGTCCCCGGCAACCACAGGGCGTTGAAACCCTGCATCCGCCGCCAGCGGATCACGAGGTCCTGCAGGGTGAACTGCAGCGCGTGGCCGATGTGCAGCTTGCCGGTGACGTTCGGCGGCGGGATCAGGATCACGAACGGCGGCCGTTCCGACGAGGCCGCCGGGGTGAACGCCCCCGCGGCCTCCCAAAGGGCATACCACCGCGGCTCGAACGAGGTCGGATCAAAGCGAGGCGGCATCGGTTCCGGACGGCTCACGCGCTCCTCCAGACAGCCTTGTGGAACGCGAGTCTAGCATTCCGGCGGCCGTGCCGGCGGGCCGAGCGCCGGTGCCGCCGCCTCAGAACAGCGCGGTGAACGGCCCGTCGGCGGGGAGCGACTGCAGCTGTGCGTAGACCGCCGCCGCCTCGGGTCCGGACACGGCCACGTCGAGCACGACCCCCCCGAGCCGCGGGAGCACCCAGCCGACGCGGCCACGCTCGCGCTTCTTGTCCCTCGCGATGTACGGCGCCACCTCGTCCCAGCCCAGTCCGGACAACGCCGGCAACGGCGCCAGGAAGCGGATGCGGTCCGCCCACGCCAGTGCGTCGGCGGTCGACAGCAGGCCGCGGTCGCGGGCCAGCCGCAGCACGGCGAGCAGCCCCCAAGCGACCGCCTCGCCGTGGAGGAAACCAGCGTACGAGGTCGCGGCTTCGAGGCCGTGCGCCAACGTGTGTCCGAGGTTGAGGGCCTGCCGCGGTCCGCTCTCGCGCGCATCGAGACCGACGATCTCGCTCTTGACGCGGGCGCACCCGGCCACGAGTTCCTGCGCCTGCAGCGGGTCCCCCGCCGCCACCGGAGCGAGGTGGCTGTCGAGGATGTGCTCGAGTGAGGACGGCGCGATCATTGCGCTCTTCACCACCTCGGCCAAGCCGGCGCGCAGCTGCCGGCGATCGAGGGTTGCCAAAACGAGCGGATCGGCCACGATCGCCCGCGGCGCCCAGAACGCTCCGACCAGGTTCTTCCCCTCGTCGAGGTCGATGCCGGTCTTGCCGCCGAGCGCGGCGTCCACCATCCCGAGCAGCGTCGTCGGCACAGCGACCCACGGCAGCCCACGGAGCGTCACGGCGGCCGCGAACCCGGCGATGTCCGTGACCACGCCGCCGCCGACGGCCACGAGCAGCGAGCCGCGCTCCGCGTCGTGCGCGAGCAGCCACTGGGCGATCCTCTCGACGGAACGCCAGCGCTTGTGCTCCTCACCGGCCGGCAGCTGCAGACACGGAGCCTCGAGCCGCCCGGCGATCTCCTCGCCGTACAGCGGGCCGACGTTCGTGTCGGTCACCACGAACGCCCGCCGTCCGTTGAGGTCCTCCGCGAGCAGGCCGGCGATCTCGGGGAGCAGTCCCTCGCCGATCCGATACGGCGCGACCCCGTCGTCACACGCGAACGAAACCGTGATCACACCCCACCCCCACTCGCTTGGACCTCGTGGCCACGACCGTCCCTGCCGCCCATGCGACGATGATAGCTACTCGACAGCCGCGCGCCCAAGCGCCGGCGAGAGTCGGGCCAGGATCTCGTAGTTGATCGTGCCCGCCAGCTCCGCGAGCTCCTCCGCCGTCACGCGCTCCTCGCCGTCGCGGCCGATCAGGGTGGCGACGTCGCCTTCGGCGGCCCCCTCGATGTCGGTGACGTCGGCCATCACGATGTCCATGCACACGCGACCCACGACCGGGGCCGGGCGGCCGCGCAGCAGCACCCGGGCGCGGTTCGACAGTGCGCGCGGATAGCCGTCGGCGTACCCCACCGGCAGGACGGCGATGGTGCTCGCGCGCGTCGGGCGATAGGTGAGGCCGTAGCCGATCGGCGCCCCGGCCGCCACGCGCTTGATCTGTCCGACGCGCGCCCGCCACGCCAGCGCTGGCCGCAGCGCGACGCCGTCACGGCCGCGCGCCATTTTCCACGAGACGTACGTCTCCTTGGACGGCCAGTGGCCGTACAGCGAGATCCCCACTCGGACCATCGAGAACTCCGCCTCGGGGAAGAGCAGCGCCGCGGCCGAGCACGCGGCGTGCACCCAGCGCACACGACCGACGCGGCGCTCCACCGCCGCCGCGGCATCGCGGAAGCGGTCGAGCTGCGCGAACGCGTAGCTGTGGTCGGTGGTGTCCTCGATGTTGGCGAAGTGGGTGGCGACGCCCGCCACCTCGAGCCCGAGGTCCCGGGCCGCGGCGGCGAACTCGGCCGCATCCTCGGGTTCGACGCCCTGCCGGTGCGTGCCGGTGTCCACCTTCACGTGGATCGGCAGCGCCACTCCGAGCCGCCGTCGCTGCGCGGCGACCGCGTCGAGCACCGCCCGCGACGAGACCAGCACGTGCACGCCGGGGCGCACGACCGTCTCGACCTGCTCGGGGGTCAGGTACCCCATGACGAGCACCGGCAGCCCGACGTCCGCCGCCGCCAGCGCCCGCGCCTCGTCGGCGTTGTGAACGCCGAGCATCCGGACCCCCGCCGCGGCGCACTCCCGCGCCACGAGCTCCAGTCCGTGGCCGTAGGCGTTGGCCTTCACCACGGCGAGGATGGCCGTCTCCGGCGCCAGGATGCGGCGGAACACCGAGACGTTGTGCGCCAGCGCCCCGCGCGACACCTCGATCCAGGTCGTCTGGCCGCCCACCCGCTCGCTCGCCACCGGCGCAGTGTAGCGGATCGTCGCGCCGGCGCCGGCGCGCCACTAGAATGGTCCGGGATGGACACGCTTCCAGGCAACTGGCGCCAACGGCTGAGGCGACGCCGGGACCGCACCGCGGCGGTCGGCCGGCTGCTCCACCGCCGCTACTCGCGCCTGTTCTGGACGCTGCACTCGACCTGGGCGCTGATCTCCGGCGGCATCGTCCTCGTGCTCGCGCATAACCGCTACGGGTTCCTGCCCTGGGTCGTGCTCTTCCTCACCCTCACGTGGGCCTCGACCCTCTTCTTCTCACGCTTCGCGGCGCCCAGCGGTTCCGAACGAGCGCGCCTCGCCCGCGGCTTCGTCTCCTACCTGACGCGGGTGATGTACCAGGAGACGCTGTTCTTCCTGCTCCCGTTCTACTTCTACTCGACCACGTTCGTGTCGTGGAACAGCCCGTACGTTGTGGTGCTGGCTGCGCTCGCGGTGCTGTCGTGCTTCGACGTCTTCTTCGGGCGCCTGCTCGTCACCAGCCGGTGGTTCGCGCTCGCGTTCTTCGCCTTCGTCACCTATTCGGCGCTGCAGTTCTTCCTGCCGCTGGTGCTCCACGTCCCGATCCACAACGGCGCCTACCTCGCCGCCGGGCTCTCGTTCTTCGCGGCGCTGCCGTTGGCCTACTCCGACCGGAAGCGCGGACAGCGACCGCGGCCGATCTGGATTATGGCCGCCCTGATCGGGATCGTGGTCGTTCTCAAGGTCGGGCGGGAGCTGATCCCGCCGGTTCCGCTGCGGCTGGCCTCGCTCTCGTTCGCGACCGGGATCGATCCGGCCACGCTGCAACTCCAGGAGGCGTTCCCCGAGAACCGGCCGGTGCCGGCGAGCCGGCTGCGCAGCGGGCACCTGATCGTCCGCGCGACGATCTTCTCGCCCGGTACGCTGCCGGTCCGCATCCAGATCCGACTCACGCGCGACGGCTCGCTGCTGCGCAACTCGCGCACCCTCAACCTGGTCGTCCACAGCAGCGGGTTCCGGGTCTGGGACTCGCTGCGCATCCCGTCCGGGGGCCTTCCCGCCGGTCGCTATCGCGCCGAGGTGTGGACCGGCGAGGGGCAGCTCGTGGGCCGGGGCGAGTTGCGCGTGGTCGCGGACGCTTCGCTGGCGCCCGAACGCCCTAGAGAGCGGCCTTGATCGCGGCCAGCGCGGCGGCGTAGTCGGGCTCCTGCGCCACCTCGGGGACGAGCTGCTGGTAGCGCAAGACGCCGTCCTTGCCGATCACCAGGACGGCGCGGGCGAGCAGGCGAAGCTCCTTGATCAGCAACCCGTACGCCGAGCCGAACGACGCGTCGCGGTGGTCCGAGACGGTCACCAGGTTGGTGATCCCCTCCGTCGAGCAGAACCGGCTCTGCGCGAAAGGCAGGTCCATCGAGACGACGAGCACCTTCACGTCGGCACCCAGCCCGGCCGCCTCGACGTTGAACCGGCGCGCCTGCGCGGCGCACACCGCGGTGTCGAGCGATGGCACCGAGTTGATGACCACGGTCTTGCCCGCGGTCTCGCTCAGGGAGAACGGCGAGAGGTCCCCACGCAGCCCCGTGAACGGCGGCGCCGGCTTGCCCACCTCCGGCGCGTTGCCGAGGAGCGTCAGCGGCGCTCCCTTGAACGTGATGAACCCGTGGCGTTCGTGCATCTGCGATCCCTCCCCGCCGGCGGGCCGACGCCCGCCGTGTCTTAGAATCCGTTCTCCCACGGTATCATTCCTCCCGGTGGCCGCCTCTGGCATCGAACCGCTCGTCGTGACCGCCGGGCGTGGCGTCCGGTCGCTGCGCGCCGTTGCCTGCCGCGCCGGCGCCGATCTCACGGTGACCGTCACTGGCGGTAGCGCCCCGCACGTTGGCTGCGTCGTTTTGTCGCAGGCCCACTCAGGTCGCGACGGCGGCGTCCGGGTCACGAGCTCGGTCGTCGCGCTCCCGCCGCACCGCGAGGAAGCGCTGGCCCGACCGCTCGCGGAGACGCTCGCCCGGGCGTTGCGCGGCGCCGTCGTGGTCGCCGCCGGCGTTCACGAGGACGGCCTCACGCCGGAGGGGGTGGCCGACTACCTGCGGCTCGGGGAGGAACTCGCCGCGTCGCTGCTGGCCGCGCTCTCGGCCTGATCGCCCTCGACCCCGAGTCGCGCGCGCAGAAAGCGGACGATCTCCGCCGTGTCGGTGCCCGGCGGGAAGAGGCGCTCCAGCCCCTGCTGCAACAGCGCCGGCACGTCCTCTTGCGGGATGATGCCGCCGCCGAAGACCACGACGTCCCCGGCGCCCGCGTCGCGCAGCGCCTGGACCACTGCGGGGAAGAGCTCGCGGTGCGCCCCCGAGAGGCTGGAGAGCCCGACCGCGTCCACGTCCTCCTGCACGGCCGCTTGTGCGATCTGCGCCGGCGTCTGGCGCAAGCCGGTATAGATCACCTCGAAGCCGGCATCACGGAGCGCCCTGGCCACCACCTTGGCCCCGCGGTCGTGGCCGTCCAGGCCGGGCTTGGCCACCAGGATCCTCTTGGGTGCCGTCACCGCTTGCCACCTCCACCGTCAGTATCCACGACGGCCCGGGCAGGAACAAGCCCGCGCGCTTGCGGCCTTGCTTTTCGACTCGCTTCGCCCGTAAGCTCGCTCGGTCGCAACGAGGGGGTACCAATCGATGGAGAACACGAGCCGGTCCCTGCCCGAGAACGCCTACTCCAAGCTCAAGCCGGGCGAGAGCTACCAGCCGGTCGTACCGGCAGGGGCGCGCGTGCCCGAGTTCACGGCGCGATCGCTCTGGCTCGGCCTGCTCATGTCGGCCCTCTTCTCGGCGGCGGCGGCGTTTCTCGGCCTCAAGGCCGGCCAGGTGTTCGAGGCGGCGATCCCGATCGCGATCATCGCGGTCGGCCTCGGCGTGGTCCTGCCGCGCCGCTCGACGCTGCTCGAGAACGTGATCATCCAGTCGATCGGCGCAGCCTCCGGCCTCGTCGTCGCCGGATCTATCTTCACGCTCCCCGCTCTCTTCATTCTCGGGCTCGACGTCAACCTTCTCAAGCTCTTCCTCGTCGCCCTCCTCGGCGGCGCTCTCGGGATCCTGTTCCTGGTTCCGCTGCGCCGCTACTTCGTCAGCGAGATGCACGGCGAGTTCCCGTTTCCCGAGGCCACCGCCACCACCGAGGTCCTCGTCGCGGGCGAATCGGGCGGCCATCAGGCCAAGGTCCTCGCCGTCGCGGCCGCGATCGGCGGCGCTTTCGACTTCACGATCATCCACCTCGAAGGGTGGGCCGAGGTCTTCACCTCGCGCTCGATCCCGTTCCTCGCCGGGCTGGCCGACCGCGCCAAGATCGTGCTCCGGGTCGACGTCCTCTCCTCGATCCTGGGACTCGGCTACATCATCGGCCTGAAGTACTCGGCGATCATCTGCGCCGGCTCGTTCCTCTCCTGGTTCCTGCTCGTCCCCCTGGTCGGGCACTTCGGCGCGCACCTCGCGGTCGCAATCCCGCCGGTCGCCGACGGCTCGCTGATCGGCGGGATGTCGGCCGAGGACATCTTCCGCAACTACGTGCGCCACATCGGAATCGGGGGCATCGCGGCGGCCGGCATCATAGGGATCCTGCGCTCGTGGCGCGTCATCGCCAAGGCGTTCGCGTTGGGGTTCACCGAGCTCTTCCTCCGCCGCGGCAAGGGCGCGCCGGACGCCTCCGCGCGCACCGACCGCGACCTGCCGATGGGCGTCATCATGGGCGGCATCCTCCTCGTCGCCGTGGCGGCGTGGATCTTCTTCCGCTTCGGGGTGGTCGCCGGCGAGTCGGGCGCGACGCGTCTGTCGCTGATCGCGCTCGCGGTCGTGATCGTCATCTCCTTCCTCTTCACCACCGTGGCCGCCCGCGCCATCGCCACGGTGGGGACCAACCCGGTGTCCGGGATGACGCTGATGACCCTGATCCTCACCTCCGTCTTCCTCCTCGAGGCCGGGCTTTCGGGCAAGGCCGGGATGCTCGCGGCGCTCCTCATCGGAGGTGTGGTGTGCACGGCGCTGTCGATGGCCGGCGGTCTCGTCACCGACCTCAAGATCGGCTACTGGCTCGGCGCCACGCCGGCCGTGCAGGAGCGCTCCAAGCTCCTCGGTACGATCGTCGCGGCCGCCACCGTCGGCGCCGTCATCCTCCTCCTCAACCAGGCGTACGGCTTCGTCCCCTCCCCGACCCACCCGCCGGAAGGCGTCTTCGCCGCGCCGCAAGCCAACGCGATGGCGGCCGTGATCAAGACGCTGATGTCCAACGAACCGGTGCCGTGGCTGCTGTACGGGGTCGGGGCGGTGATCGCGTTGACGATGCAGATGATCGGCGTGCCGTCGCTCGCCTTCGCGCTCGGGATGTACATCCCGCTCGAGCTCAACGTGCCGCTCATCGTCGGCGGCCTGATCGCCCACCTGGTCCCGAAGTCGGCCAAGGGGGACGAGAAGCTGGCTCACGCCAGATCGACGCGGGGCACTTTGATCGCCTCGGGCTTCATCGCCGGCGGCGCGTTGATGGGGGTGGTCGCAGCCGTACTGAAGATCACCAACTTCTGGACCGGGGTCCGCGTCGGCTTCGGTCTGTTCGGCAACGCCACCGGCGCCGGGGCGGAGATCCTCGCCCTCGTGATGTACATCGCCCTCGCGTTGTACATGTTCTTCGACGCGCGGCGGGCCACGACCTGAGGCGCGGCGCCGGCTCAGTTGGACGGCGGGGGGACCTGCGGCGCGGTTCCGGTCGTGTTCGCCGGCGCGACCGCCATCACGTTCGAGGGCAGCGTGTTCGGTGACGACCCGGCGGGCCTGGACCAGCCGGGCGCCTGTGGGGCCGCGGTCAACGACGCCTGCCCGGCCGGCTTCTGCGCCGTCGCGGCCGTGGGCTTCGTCGTCGGCCGGATCTCCTGCCAGGAGAGGTCGACCGCAACCTGCGGCGGCTCGGCGTCGAGGGCGACGCGGGCGCTGATCGTGCCCTGCTTGCCGGGGTCGAGCTTGCTCAGGACCGAGCTCGAACCCACGGTCATCGGCTTCCCCTTCGCGTCGAGCACGCGCATCACCGCACTGACGTTCTGCACCGCCGTCTTGCCCTGGTTGGAGACCGTGGCCGTGATCTCCCACTGTCCGGGCCCGGCGGCCTTCTTTTCGTACCCGATGAGGACCACCTGCCCGCCGAGCGGCTCCTCGTCCTTCTTCTTCTCGGCTTCCTCGCCGGGCGCCTCGGTATCGACGTGCTTGACGTCGGCGTCGGTCACGACCACGCCCCCCGGCTTCGCGGACGACCGCGCGCCGAGGAACGGGCTGTGCGGCCCGGAGTCCGCCGCGGGAGCCGGCGCGGTGGTCTGGCCGGCGGCGGCCTTGGTCGCGGCGAGATCGACCGCCGCCAGGGGGTACCACTCCTCCCGGCCGCTCGCGTAGCGGACGGTGACGTAGGAGCCGCTCACCGAATACGCCGCGACATCGAGCTTCTTCCCCCCGGCCAGGACCACGGTGGCGCCACGGGCCTCGACGGCCAGCGCCAGGATCGCAACGATCATCGCCGCTCGCCTCACCTCACACCTCCCCAGGACACCCGATCATCATACCCCCCAGGTCCAGGCCCTGCCACGATCTCCCCTGTCCCCCGCAGCCGTGGCACGGGGGGCACATATGACGACGCCCCGGGAAACCCCGGGGCGCCGGCTGCGAACTCTGGTTTCGACCTCAGTCCATGACGACGAGGGTCACGCGGCGGTTCTTCGCACGCCCCTCGGCGGTCTTGTTGTCCGCGATCGGCTTGAACTTGCCGTAGGAGATCGCGCTCATGCGCACGAGCGGGAAGCCGTGCTGCATGTTGAGATACCGCATCACCGCCTCGGCGCGGGCCTGGCCGAGCATCAGGTTCACCTTGTCCGAGCCGATGTTGTCGGTGTTGCCCTGGATCTCGATGTAGACGTTCTTGTTCTGGTCCTTCACCTTCTGTGCGAACGCGTCGAGGGCGGCCTTGGCTTCGGGCGACAGATCGCTCTTGTTGAACCCGAAGTGCACGGCGTCATCGGTGAGCGTCGTCTCGAACAGGAACGAGTGGTTCGCGAGCTTGTTCGCCTCGTCGGCGCGGGCCAACGCTTCCTTGGTGGTGTCCGAGAGCTTCGCGATCTGGTCGTTCTGCATCGCGTCGGACTTCTTCAGGTTCGTGACGTCCATCTGGGTCGCCTCGACCTGCTTCTGCACCTCGCCGATCTTGGCATCGGAGGCCTTGCTGGCGGCCGCGACCTGCTCCTGTACGTACGTCTTGGTGGCGCAGCCCGTGGCACCCAGCGCGCCGATCAACCCAACCGCGAGAACACCCAGCAGCGACTTTCTCATGAGATTCCTCCCTTGGCTCAGCATCACCGATTTGTTATTGAATCACGCTCGCAGCACGAAGTCATTTATAACACAGCGTTCCCTCGCCCTGTCAAGGGCCGGTTCGGCGTCACGGCAGCGTTCCGCGGTATCCCTGGCGTGCCGAAACCGCGTACCCGCCGTCGACCTTGACCTCGAGCTTGCGCCACTTGACCAGGCCGATCCCCGACGGATCGAACGTGATGATGTACCGCATCGTCAAATCCTGCTTCAACTTCCTCGCAAACAGCGGGAGCTTGGAAGCGGCGTCGACGCGCAGGTACTGGCCGCCCGAGGCCGCCGCGAATCGGGCCAACGCCTCCTCGTAGCTGTCCGGCGGACCCTCCTCGGCCGGAGGGGGTTCGATCCCCAGTGCGTAGAGCGGGTCGGTCAGCCCCTCCAGGATCTTGATCGCGTCCGCCGGCGTCATCGTCGAGGCCGTGTCCACCCCGTCGGTGAAGAGCAGGATGACGCGGCGGATGTTGTGGGCGCCCTCCATGACCTGCGGCGCGGCCGTGAGCATGTCGTACAGCGCCGTCGTCCCATAGCCCTTGAGGGACTCGAGCATCCGCGGAAGCAGTCCCGGGTCGGTGCCGAAGGCGAGGCGCCGTTTGACCTCCCCGGCCCCGAACGTGATCAGGCTGACCTCGTCGCCCGGTCGCAGCTCGCGCATGAACTCCATGATGGCGTCGCGCGTGCGTGCCAGCCGCCGTCCGTTCATTGACCCCGAGGTGTCGACGATGAACGCGTACGAGATCGGGAGCCCGCCCTCACGCCAGAACGACTTGATCGGGAACTCGATACCGTCCACCAACAGGTGGAACCGCGACTCCTCCAGGTCCGCGACCAGGCGCCCGCGGCCGTCCTTGACCGTCACCGGCACCAGGATCGATGAGACTTCGGCGGAGGCGCGGAACATGTGCTGCTCCGGCGTCTGCGCACCCAGTCCCGCCGCCGCCAGGGACACGAGGCAGCCGACGGCTGCGGTGGTCCAGCTCCGCATCGGCCCGCACGACCCCATGCCGACTCAGAGGACGAACGTCAAACCGAGGCCGACCTCGGTGAAGGTGAGCCAGTTGCGGTCGTAGTGGCAATCCCCCCACCAGCCGCAGTCGTGGTCGTTGTTGATGTTGACGCTGTGGCCGCGCCAGTCGAACCGGAGCGCGACCTGCGGGGTGAAGAACAGCTTGAAGCCGCCGCCGAAGTCGCCCACCAGCCGCGTGTCCGCCGAGAGGCTGCCACCGGTGCCGGCAAAGAGCGTGGGGTCGAGCCGCATCGCCCCGATGCCTCCGGCCAGGAACGGCACCAGGCGGCTGTGCCCGAAGCTGACCTCCATATTGGCCTCGGCGGTGGTCATGTCCATCCGGCCGATCCGGTTGCGGCCGCTGAACAGCTCGCTGTGTCCGGTGACGAGGTCGGCGCGCCCACGCGCCAGGAAGCCCTCGAACGCCCAGTTCGGGGTGAACCGGTAGGCGATCCGCACGCCGTACGACGGCGCATCGTCGACGGTGACGTCGAACGGCACCGTGTCGATCGTGCCACGCGAAATTGTGTCGCCGAACCAGTAGCCGGCGGTCGGCGTCACCTCGACGGTGTTCGGAGTCCCTTGCGCCAACAACGGCGAAGACGCGAGGATCAAGCTCAGCACCAACAACGAGCGGCGCATGTCATTTGCCTCCCTTTCCGCTGCGCTCGGCCAGCAACCCGTGCAGCTCTCGCCTGAGGTCCGCCATCGACGCCGGCGAGAAACCCGGGTAGATCCGCACCACGTCCCCCCGGCGGTCGATCAGGACCGAGAGCGGGATCTGGTTGATGCCGAGCATCGTCTGGGTCGGGCCGTCGAGAAGGAACACCGGCAGGGTGAGGCCGGTGGCCTTGAAGAACGCCTCGATGCGCGGCTTCATCACGGTGAGCTGGCCCGCGACCCCGACGTCCTCGGGGGCCGGCGGCAGGTCGACGTCCACGGCCAGGACCACGAGCCCTTTCGCCCCGAACTCGTTGGAGAGCTTCTGCAGCTCCGGCATCTCGAGCCGGCACGGACCGCACCAGGTGGCCCAGAAGTCGATGATCGTGGCCGTACCCAGCACGTTTCTGAGCTCCACCTCCTGTCCGGACAGGTCGGTGAGCCGGATGTCGGGGAACTTTTCCCGCGCCGGGGTCGGCGGCGCCGCCGCCGCGACCGAAGCCAGGAAAACGCTGACGCCAGCGATGAACGCTCTCGTTCTCATCGCTCGCATGCTACCACGCCGTTGACAGCCGGCCCAGCTTGCGCTATCTTTCACAATATGGAAGAGCGTGAGCTTCACCACATCGCGGTCGTAGGCGGGGGGATGATGGGGCGTTCGATCGCCACGCGGGTGTCCCAGGCGGGGCTGAGCGTGGTCGTGCGCGACATCACCAAGGAACGCACCGACAAGGTCGCCGAGCTGCTCGCCGCCGATCTCGACCACGAGATCGAGCGCTGGGGGCTCACCCAGTCGGAGAAGAAGGCGATCCTGGCGCGGATCGAGTTCACCACCGAGTTGCCGAAGACGGCCGGATGCGACCTGCTGATCGAGACGATCAACGAGGACTTCGCGGCGAAGAAGCAACTCATCCTCGAGCTCGACGCGGTCCTCGCGCCCGAGATCCCGATCATCATCAACACGTCGACGCTGTCGATCTCCGAGCTGGCGCACGGCCTGCAGAACCCCGAACGCGTACTCGGCATGCACTTCCTCTACCCCGTCACCACGACCAGGGTCGTCGAGGTCGTCAAGGGCCAGGTGACGAGCGACGACGCGTTCGAGAAGGCGCGGCGGTTCGTCCGCGTCCTCGGCAAGGTCCCGATCCAGGAGTTCGAGTCGCCGGGGTTCATCACCACCCGCGTCGTCATGCCGCTGATCAACGAGGCGGCGCACGTGGTCATGGAGGGCGTCGCCAGCGCGGCCGAGGTGGACCTTGCGATCAAGCTCGGCTACGACTTCCGGTACGGCCCGCTCGAGTGGGCCGATCGCATCGGCCTGCACCGCGTCCTCAACTGGCTCGAGCACCTCTTCCGCGAGACCGGCGAGCCCAAGTTCCGCCCCTGTCCGGTGATCCGCAAGTTGGTGCGCGCCGGGCACACCGGCGCGACGGTCGGCAAGGGGTTCTTCAACTACGACAGCGAGCGTAGCCGTCTCGATCGCCTGCCGGACGACACGCCGAAGCTCTCCTGAGCCGGCCGGTGATCGCGAACTTTCACGCCGGGAGCTGACCAATGAAGATCATGGTTCTCAACTGCGGTTCCTCCTCCGTCAAGTTCCAGGTCATCGAGACCTCGCTCGAGGCGATCGAGGCCAACACCGACGCCACGCTGGCCCGCGGCGCCGTGGAGAAGATCGGACTCTCCGACTCCCGCCTCTCGCTCGAGGTGCCGGGCCGCAAGCCGCACCAGGAGATCGCGGAGATCCTCGAGCACCGCGCCGCCGTCGAGCGTGTGCTCAAGGTGCTGACGAGTCAGGAGCACGGCATCCTCGCCGATGCCTCCGAGATCGAGGCGGTGGGGCACCGGATGGTGCACGGCGGCGAGAAGTTCGCCTCTTCCGTGCTCGTCACCCCCGAGGTCGAGGCGATGATCGAGGAGTGCGTGGTCCTCGCGCCGCTGCACAACCCGCACAACCTGCGCGGGCTCACCGCGGCCCGCAGCCTGCTTCCCAACGTCCCGCACGTCGCCGTGTTCGACACGGCGTTCCACCAGTCGATGCCACCCAGGGCGTTCATCTACGGTCTCCCGTACGAGCTCTACACCCGCCACGCCATCCGCCGCTACGGCTTCCACGGCACGTCGCACCGCTACGTGTCGATCCGCACCGCCAACCTGCTCCGGAGGCCGCTCGAAGAGCTGCGGGTCGTCACCTGCCACCTCGGCAACGGCTGCTCGATGGCCGCGGTCGACCGCGGCCGTTCGGTCGACACCACGATGGGGTTCACGCCGCTCGAGGGGCTCCTGATGGGGACGCGCTGCGGCGACCTCGATCCCGCGATCGTTTCGTGGGTCCTCGCCATGGAAGACGTGACCCTCGCTCAGCTCAACGCGATGCTCAACAAGCACTCGGGGCTCTACGGCGTCTCCGGCGTTTCCTCGGACATGCGCGAGATCGAGAAGGCGTGCACCACCGGCAACCGGCGCGCCTGCCTCGCCCTCGACATCTTCTGCTACCGCATCAAGAAGTACATCGGCGCCTACGCCGCGGCGATGGGCGGCGTGGACGCCGTGACGTTCACCGGCGGGATCGGTGAGAACTCCGCACTCGTCCGGAGCCACACGCTATCCGACATGGCGTTCTTCGGCATCGAACTCGACGAGGAGGCGAACGTGAGCGCCCCCCCCGGGCAGGAGGTGCTGGTGTCGCGCCCGGGAACGCGCGTCGCGGTCGCGGTGGTCCCGACCAACGAGGAACGGGTGATCGCTCGCGACACGGTCCGCGTGCTCGGGCGCGTCATGCCGTCGTTCGCGATCCCCGGCAACGAGGCGCCGCGCTGAGCATGGGACCTCGTTCCGCCCCGCGCCCCGCAGCGGCGCGGGGCCGCGTCGTCGCCTAGACCTGCGCCGCCTCGCCGACGCGCAGGCGGTCCCGGTTGAGGACGATCGCCTCGAGCACACCCTCCGCGACGCGTTGCGTCTTGTCGGAGATGTGCTCGAGGTCGTCGGTGAACCCGCGCGGATCGACGTCGCCGATCTTGTCGCCGCTCTCGACCGGCACGCCGTCACGCAGCAGGCCGCGAACGACGCCCGAGATGCGCGACACCACCGGGTACTCCGAGTCGACCGGCACGCCGCGGTAGAGGTCCTCCCGCGTCACCAGCAGGACGACCACGCCGATCTTCTCGCCGCGCTCGATGCGATCGCCGATGTCGCGGGGAGTGCGGAAGATCCCGGGCCGCTGCGCCTTGATCACCCGCTCCTGGGCGAAACCCATGATCTCGGCCGGCGGCTCCGCGGCCAGCGACTGGCCGTCCGAGAGGACGCGCCCGAGCTGCGGGCCGCGCACGGTTTCGACCACCGCGTGGCACTCCCGCCCCGCCTGGCAGCCGGGCCCGAGCGCGATCACGAGGTTCGCCAACCCCCGCGACAGGCCCGAGCTCGTGCGCAGCATCGCCGCGTCGATGAAGATCTCCGGCGGCCATGCCGCCAACACCTCGGGTAACGGCTGCGTCGTGATCGCGAGGTCCCCGACCTCGTGCACGAGGTCGATCTCGGACAGCAGCATGACGAAGCGGGCCGTGACGCCGTCGACCGTCTTGGCGTGGTTGAACACCGCCTCGGAGAAGCAGACGTGCCGCCGCACGGCCTTGGGGAACGCCCGCTCGACCAACAGGATGCGGCCGAACCCCTGGTGCGCCAGGTGCGCCGCCACCCCGCTGCCCAACTCCCCGGCGCCGCGGATGAGGATGCGGGCCTGATGCAGCCAATCCACTAGCGGACCGCCAGCGCTTCGACTTCGACCTGGGCGCCGCGCGGGAGCGCGGCCACCCCGACCACGGCTCGCGCCGGCCGGTGCGACCCGAAGAAGTCGGCGTAGATGCGGTTGAACTCGGCGAACCGGGCGATCTCGGTCAGGTATACCGTCACCTTGGCCACGTTCGCGCGCTGGCAACCCGCCGCCGCGAGCACCGCGCCGAGGTTCGCCAGCGCCTGTTCCGCTTGGCGCGAGAACTCCTGGCTCACCAGCTCGCCCGTCGCCGGGTCGAGCGGGATCTGGCCGGAGAGGAACACCACCCCCCCGGCCGCGAGCGCCTGGCTGTACGGACCGATCGCGCGGGGCGCCGCATCGGTATGAACGATCTCCACATCGACGCTCATTGTGTCGCCTCCCCGTCCGGAACGAACTCCCGAATCTCCGGAAGGTTACGGAAGCGCTCGGCAAAGTCAAGACCGAAGCCGACCACGAAGCGGTCCTCGATCTCGAACCCGACGAAGTCGAGCTTGACCGGCACCTTGCGGCGGGACGGCTTGGACAGGAGCGCGACGACCTGCACCGAGCGCGGGTGGCGCGCCTGGAGGAGCGCGATCACATCGGCGAGCGTCAGGCCGGTGTCGACGATGTCCTCGACCACGTACACGTCCTTGCCGGCGATGTCCACCGTCACGTCCTTGATCAGGGTCACGGTGCCGGACGACTCCGTGGTGGCGCCGTACGACGACGCCTGGATGAAGTCGACGACCAGCGGGTGTCGGATCTGCTGCGTGAGCGCCGTGAAGAAGTACACGGCCCCTTTGAGGATGCCGATGAAGACCGGATCGCGGCCCTCCAGGTCGGCGTCGATCTCCCGCGCCAGCGTCGCCACCGCCCTCTGCACGTCCACGTTCGTGACCACCGTTTCACCCAACACCGGCCACCCCCTTTCCACTCGCGATCGGCCGTGGTGTACACTCACCATCGGACGTCTCAAGATGAACGAACCCGGCCTGCACGAGCTGAACCAGCGCTACGTCCGATTGACTGACCGTTGTCGGTCGCAGTGGACGTTCTACCAGTACTTGCAGGGTCTGTTCAAGCACCTGTTCACCTCGCCGTGCCCGATCGAGATCGATTTCCCGTCCCTGTTCAACGAGTTTCGCCAGCTCGGCGCCGAACTCGGGCACCCGGAGCCCGGCCGGACCGAGCGGGCGATGACGCACCTCGACGCCAAGCTCGACGCGCAGGCCCGCCGCCTTCTCGAGGTCGACGAGCAGATCCAGCCCTCACTGCTGCGCCGGTTCTTCGATCGCTTGCGCAACCAGGACGAGAAGGTCCTCCTCGCGATCATCAAGTTCTACCTCGACGGCGACCACACCGGTGAGGACACGCTCGACAAGCTCGACATCCTCTTCACCCGCTTGGCCGAGATCCCGCGCGGCGACAGCGGCAGCCTCGTGCGCGAGCCGCACGAGATCCGGCGCCTGGTGCAACCGCTCCTCCACTCGCTCGCGGCCGAGCGCGCCTCCGATCAGGAGGCCGAGGTCCTGACCCACGCCCTCGGCGAGCTCAAGAACGAGGTCATGGCCTGCCGCACCTTCACCGAGCTCGCCTCGGGCGGCGCGCTCGATCGTTTTCGCACGCTCAAACGGCGCCTCGGCGAAACGATGCTGCACCCCGCGATCCTTCCGGTGCTGCTCGAGACGACGGTCGCGATCAAGAACCGGTTCCGCGAGCTGTGGGAGGACGAGGAAGCCGCACTGCTCGCCGACACCAACAAGGTGAGGGAGCTCGAGAAGCAGCTTTCGGGACATCCCGAGATCGCGACGCCGGACCTGCGCGAGATGCTCGAGGCGGTCGCCGCGGCGCAGCAGCGGTTCGACCAGGGGAAACAGGCCGAGAACCTGCGCCGCGACGACGCGATCAAGCTGAGGATGGCGCTCAACCGGATCCTCGAGCAGCACGACGTGACACGCTTCGGCGGCATGTTCCCCTCCGCTGCCGCGCCCGGCGGCACCGTGGAGGCCGGCGGCGAGCGGCCGCAGCCGAGCCCGCCGGAAGAACCGCCGCTCTCCCCGTTCCACGCCGACGCCCTGCTGCAGGAGTACGTGAGCAAGATCCTGTTCGCACTCGAACTGGTCGGAGACGACCGGCCGGCGGCCGAGACGGTGAGCGCCAAGGAGCTCGCGTCGCTCCGGCTCGAGATCGCCGAGGTCGAGGCGTGCCGCAGGCTTCTCGACGGCCAGCCCGCTTCCGCCACGATCGGCTACGAGCGGGCGCGCCTGCTGGTGCAGGGGGCGGCGCTGCGGATCCGCATGGACGAGGAGGCGCGCGAGATCGATCGGCTGCACCGCCGGGGGTCCGACCACCTCTCCGAGACGCTGGAGCGGGCCACGCAGTCGCTGCAGCGCGCCTCCGAGATGGAGCGCCGCTTCTCCTGGCTCGTCGACGATGCGCTCTACCGCGGCGACACCGGCTTCCTCGAGCAACTCTACCGCTGCCGCTTCCGCCTGCTGCGCGCCTATTCGGGCCTCTGGCTGATCCACAACGAGCGTGGTGGAATCTCACCGTTCTGAGACGGCGCACCTTCGCCTCCGTCTCGGCGAGGTGACCTACGCGCTCGACAGCGACAAACTCGTCATCGGCCGCAGTCGCTCCTGCGACGTCCGTTTGCGCGAGGACACGGTGTCTCGCCTGCACGCGGCGTTCATCCAAGGTCCCGCCGGGCCCGTGCTCGAGGACCTGGGTTCGTCCAACGGCACGTTTCTCAACGAGGAGCGCGTGCTCGGCCCGCGCGCCGTGGCCGCTGGCGACGCCGTGCGCTTCGGCTCGCTGTGTGGCACCATCGAGCGGCTCGACGCGCTCCCTCCGGCGGGCGGGGACGAACGAGCGCCGACCGGCAACCTTCCCTTCGCCCTGACCGAGACCGAGACCGAGCCGGCCGGCTTGGGCCTGCGGCTCCTCGCCCTCCTCGCCGACGCCGCCGCGTTCACCTTGGGATCCCTGGTGCCGCTCGCGCCGCTGCTGGTCGTCTGGGTCGCGGAGCGCTACCTCCTGGCGCCTGGCCGAATGCCGTTCGGCCTGCACGCCGGGACGACCCTCGTCGGCGCGTGCGGCGCGCTCTGGCTCGTCTTCGCCTTCCACTACGTGGTCGGCGGCTGGGCGAGGAGGGGCCGGACACCCGGGATGAGCGTCCTCGGCTTGCGGCTGCTCGACTGGCGCCGCCGCACCCCGATCGGCTACTCCCGCGCGATCCTGCGGGCGGCGGCCTGCTCGGTGACGCTGCTCACACTCGGCCTCGGCTTCCTCACCGTCGCGCTCCGCAAGGACCGCAAGGCGCTGCACGACCTCCTCGCCGGCACGATGGTGGTCCGTCCCCGGCTTGGCCGGACGACGCCGGCCGCGTAGAATCCGCTCGTGGGCGAAATCGTGCAGGCGTTCGGCGCCACCGGCCCGGTTGCGCGGCTGGTGCTTGCGGTCCTGGCGGTGTTCTCGTTGTTCTCCTGGACCCTCATGATCCTGAAGCTCGTGCAGCTCCGCCGGGCCGACGCCGGAAACCGCTCGTTCCTGGGCGAGTTCCGGCGCGCCGCCCGCCTCGCCGACGTTCAGGCGGCCGCGACCCGGAGCCCCGGGGCGCCGCTTGCGGGGATGTTCCGCGCGGGCTACCTCGAGCTCGAAGCGCAGGTCCGGGTGATGCAGCGCTCGCCCGAGGCTCCCGGCCAGATCAAGAGCCTCGCGGCGGTGGAGCGTGCGTTGCAGCGGGCGATCGGCATCGAGGGCGCCAAGCTCCTGCGCTTCCTCCCGTTCCTCGCCACGACGGCGTCCGCGACACCGTTCATCGGGCTGTTCGGCACCGTGTGGGGGATCATGACGACGTTCCACGCGATCGCGGCCTCGGGTTCGACCTCGATCGTCACGGTGGCGCCGGGGATCGCCGAGGCGCTCGTCAACACGGCTGCGGGCCTCGCGGCGGCGATCCCGGCGGTCATCGCCTACAACGCGTTCCTCGGCGCGTTGCGGCGGCAACGCGGTCTGATGGAGGACTTCCTCCTCGAGTTCCTCAACCTCACCGAGCGGACGTTCACCTAGCGCGGGCGGCGGCGATGGCGTTCAAGACGTCGAGCGACGAGTTCGAGACCCTGGCGGAGATCAACATCACGCCGCTCGTCGACGTGATGCTGGTCCTGCTCATCATCTTCATCGTCACCGCGCCGATGCTGGTCCAGGGCCTGCAGGTGCAGCTCCCGCGCGCCGCGGCGAGCCCGCTGACGCACAAGGGCCCCGAACCGATCGTCCTGACCCTGACGCGCGACCAACTCGTCCTCGTCGGGGACCAGCCGGTCCACCCGAAGCTGCTGGCGGCGAAGCTCGGGCCGCTGCTGGCCGGCGGGCCGCGCCCGGTCTACCTCAAGGGCGACCAGCGCCTCCCGTACGGGTTCGTCGTCGACATCCTCGCCACCCTGAACCGGATGGGCGTCGAGGAGATCGGAATGGTCACCGCCCCCCCAGAGAAGCGATGAACGACCCGGTCTCCCGCGAGCTGGAGCAGCGCGCCCACCTCGACCTGCCGTGGCGGTGGGCGATCGCCGGCGCGCTCGCGCTCCACGTCGCCTTCGCCGTGGCTCTCCTGGCGCCGGCGCCGCACCCCGCTCGCGCCCTGACCCTCCCCAGCGTCCAGGTCCGCATCGTGGCGGCGCCGGCGACCGCCGGGACCGCCCGCGCGGCCCGCCCCCCCGCCCCGCCCGCCACGCACCCCACGGCGCCCCGCCGGCCGAAGGCCGTGCCGGAGAAGGCGCCTCAGGCGCCACCGAAGCACGCGGTCGAGCGCGCGGCGGCGGCACGCCAGGTCAAGGTTCCGACTCCGGCGCCGCAGCCGCCCGCGACGGAGGCGGGCGCGGCCGGAGCCGAGTCCGGGCCCGGCCGCCCGGGCGCCGCCGCGGCGCCATCGGGCGGGATCGGCCTCGGCGCACCGGCGGCCGGCGACGAACCGTTCCCGTTCTCCTACTACCTCAACCGCGTCCTCGCGCTCGTCGAGGGCAACTGGTTCCGCCCTCCGGCTCCCGCCGGCACGACGTGCCAGGTGCGCTGCGTGATCGACCGCTCCGGCCGCCTAGCCGAGGCCGGCCTGGAGTTGAGCAGCGCTTCGCCCGCCTTCGATCGCGCCGCGCTGCGGGCGGTGTATGCTGCGGCTCCGTTTCCGCCCCTCCCGGAGGGGTTCGGCGGCAACGAGCTGACGCTGCACCTGGAGTTCGGACCGTGACGATGAGATCGCTGGCCGCGCTGGGAATCGCGCTCGCAGCGGCCACTGCCGCCGCGCAGGACGAGGTGTACCTCAAGGTCACGACGCCGGGCCTGTCACGGGTCGTGATCGCCGTGCCCGATTTCACGCTCCGCCCCGGCACCGATCCCGCGGCGGCCTCGACACTGCTCGGCACGCTGCGGGCCGACCTCGGCGAGACAGCCGTGATCGGCCTGGTCTCGCCCGAGAACGCCAAGCTCGTCGTCGTCGACCCGGCCAACCCCACGCTCACGCGCCAGCGCTGGCGGGCGGTCGGGGCGCAGTTCCTCCTCGACGGGAACCTCGCCGGCGCCGGTAGCCAGCTCGTGCTCGAAGCCAGGCTTTGGGATTTGACCTCGGGGGAGGTCGCGTTCTCCCGCCGGTTCCAGGGCACGATCGCGCTCGCGGCCACGATGGCGCACACGCTGGCGAACGAGCTCGTCCACCTGTTCACCGGCCGGCCCGGCCCGTTCCTGTCGCGTATCGCCTTCGTGTCGGACAGGACCGGCGCCAAAGAACTCTGGGTCATGCGCTGGGACGGCAGCGAGGAGCAGCAGCTCACCCGCTACAACTCGATCGCGCTCGCACCGGCGTGGTCCCCCGACGGGGAGTGGCTGGCGTTCACCAGCTTCCTGCGCGGCTCGCCGCAGCTGTTCATCCTCCGCCCGACGCAGGAGTACCTCAAGGTGCTCTCCGCGCTGCCGGGCGTCAACTCCTCGCCGAGCTTCTCGCCCGACGGCAAGAGCGTGGCGTTCGCGACAGGCGCCGATGGGGTGACCGACATCTTCGTCGTCCCCGCCGCGGGCGGACCTCCCGAGCGTCTCACGCACACGCTGGGGATCAGCACGCAGCCGGCGTGGTCGCCGAACGGCCGGCAGATCGCCTTCACCTCCAACGCGGGCGGCTCGCCGCAGCTATACATCATGGACGCCGAGGGGACCAACCTCCGCCGCCTGACGTTCGAGGACACGTACGCCGACGAGGCGGCCTGGGCCCCGGACGGCATCACGCTCGCCTACACGACGCGCGTCGGCGACCGCTTCCAGATCGCCACGCTGGACCTGCGGACCGGCGCGCGAACCGTGATCCCGGGCCCGGGCAACAACGAGTCGCCGTGCTGGTCCCCGGACGGAACCGTTCTGGCGTTCGTCTCCGACCGCACCGGCAGCCGGCAGATCTTCATCACCGACCCGACCGGACACCCGCGGCAGATCACGACCCGGGGCAACAACATTCAGCCGGCCTGGGTCGCGCAGGTGCAGTGAGCGGGGTTGTGGGGCGCAACACCCATGGTGTACAGTCCTTACGTCGGAAGGAGGTGCTCTTGACTACTCCCCAATGCGGCAGGTTGCTGGCAGGCGTGTTGCTCGGTGTCGTGCTCCTCGCGCCGGCGTGTGCGCACCGCCAGGCCGTGATCGCGCCCGAGCCGCAGCCGGCCACGGCGCCCGCGGTTACGGCCCCACCGAGTCCGGGCCAGACCTCTACGACCGTGGCGCCCGAACCGACGATCACTCCGGCCGAGAACCCCGAAGGCGAAATCAAGTCGGCCGAGCTGCCCGCCGACATCGAGCAGCTCAACAAGGCCGGCTACCTCAAGGACGCCTTCTTCGACACCAGCAAGTCCGAGTTGCGCCCGGACGCGCGCGACGCCCTCGCCGGCGACGCCGCCTGGCTGAAGCAGCACCCCAGCGTCAAGATCACCATCGAGGGCCACTGTGACGAGCGCAACACGGAGGAGTACAATCTCGCGCTCGGCTGGCGCCGCGCCAACGCCGCGAAGGACTACCTGGTCTCCCTGGGCGTGCCCGCGAGCCAGATCGCGACGATCAGCTACGGGGAGGAGCGGCCGTTTGCAACGTGTCACGACGAGAGCTGTTGGTGGCAGAACCGGCGCGACCATCTGGTGATCACGGCGCGATGAGGGGGTGGCGTATGCGATGGCTGATCGTTCCCGGGCTCGTTGTGGCCGCGACGGGGTGCGTCTCGAGCGGCGACATCACGTTGCTCCACCGCGAGATCACGGACGTCTCCCGCCAGGTCGAGAACCTGGGCCGGCAGTCCACGGGGAAGCAGGACCTGCAGGCGATGAGCACCAAGCTGGCCGATCAGAACGCCGAGGTTCTCAAGTCGAACGCCGACATCCAGGTCGAGCTCAGGCAGCTGCGTGACCAGATCCAGGCGCTGCAGTCGAACCTGGACGCAACGAACCAGCGGCTCGGCTCGCTCTCGGCGGAGCTCGCCGCCACCCGCGACAAGCTCGCGACCGCGGCGGCGGCCGCCGCCCCGGCCGCGCCGGCGACGGCGCCGGGCGCCCCGCCTGCGGCCGCGGGCCAGCCCACACCGGCGGCGGCGCCCACGCTCGAGCCCGCGCAGCTGTACAACACCGCGTACGAGGACTACCTGCGCGGCAACTTCGACCTCGCCATCCAGGGGTTCAGCGAGTACGCGAAGCGGTACCCCACCACCGACCTCGCCGACAACGCGATCTACTGGATCGGCGAGTGCTACTACTCGAAGAAGCAGTTCAAGGAGGCGATCGACGCCTTCACACAGCTGATCAACAACTACAAGACCTCCGACAAGGCGGCCGCCGCGCTGCTCAAGAAGGGCCTCGCCTACCTCGAGCTCGGCGACCGCTCACAGGCGGTGATCAACCTGCAGTACGTGCTCTACGAACATCCTGGCACCAGGGAGGCCAAGCTCGCCCGTGAGCGTCTGGCCGCCCTCGGCGTCAAGGTGAAGTGATCCGCAGCGGTTCAAGGGAGAGTTCATGGCAAAGAGGATCAAGTCGGGACTGAAGCGCCGTCGGCAGAACGAGGTTCGCCGCAACCGTAACCGCGCCGTTCGTACGCGCGTGCGCAACGCCATCAAGGCGCTGCGGACCGCGATCACCGCCGGCGACACGACCCAGGTCAAGGAGCTGTTGCCCCGCACCGTGTCGATCATCGAGGGCGGGGTGCGCAAGGGCGTGTTCCAGCGCAACACCGCGTCGCGGTACAAGTCGCGCCTGAGTGTGCAGGCCAACGCGGTGCTCAACGCCAAGCAGGGGTAACCCGTGGGTCCCCTCGCACCGTTCCCCTCGGCGCCGCTCTTCCCCGAGCGGCTGCTCCGGCGCGGCAAGGTGCGGGATGTCTACAAGGCCGAGGGCGATTCCCTGGTAATCGTCGCGAGCGACCGGATCAGCGCGTTCGACGTCGTTCTCGAGCCCGGGATCCCGGGCAAGGGTGCGGTGCTGACCCAGCTCTCGAACTTCTGGTTCGCGACGCTGCGGGACGTCGTGCCCAACCACCTGCTCGCGACCCGCCTCGAGGAGCTGCCGGCGCCGTTCTCCGGGGAGCCCGCGCTGGCCCTGCGTTCGTGCCTGGTGCGAACGCTCCGCATCGTCCCCGTCGAGTGCGTGGTGCGCGGCTTCATCGTCGGGTCCGGGTGGAAGGAGTACCGCGAGCGGGGGTCGGTGTGCGGGATTCGCCTGCCCGGCGGCATGCGCCAGGCCGACCGCCTGCCGGCGCCGATCTTCACCCCGTCCACCAAGGCGGAGGTCGGCCACGACGAGAACATCTCGTTCGACGAGGTCGTCCGCCTCGCCGGCGGCGAGATCGCCGAACGCCTGCGCTCCGTCTCCCTCGCGCTGTACACCCGCGCGGCGGCGCTCGCCGAGGCGCGCGGCATCATCATCGCCGACACCAAGTACGAGTTCGGACTCGACGAGCGCGGCGACCTCTTCTGGGCCGACGAGGCGCTGACGCCGGACTCGTCCCGCTTCTGGCCGGCCGACGCCTACCGGCCGGGCGGCAACCCGCCCTCGTTCGACAAGCAGTTCGTGCGCGACTGGCTCGAGGCCAGCAACTGGAACAAGCAGCCTCCGGCGCCGACGTTGCCGCCCGACGTGGTGGCGCGCACGCAGGCCCTCTACCTCGAGGCGTATCGCCGCCTCACCGGCGCCGAGCTCTCCCTCGCGTAGCGACGCCTTCACTCTCAACTCTTCACTTCCCCACTTCCCCGCCGGCGCTTCCGTTCCGGGCGGTTGCTGGCTATACTTCCCGGACTCTGTGCGACGGGAGGTCGCCCGCTCATGGCATCAACCCCAGTCCCCAGCGAGAAGATCCGCAACGTGGCGGTGGTCGGTCACTCTTCCACCGGAAAGACCAGCTTGATCTCGGCGATGCTGTTCGACAGCAAGGAGGTCAGCCGCCTCGGCAAGGTGGACAAGGGGAACGCCGTCACCGACTTCGACGACGAGGCCATCGAGCGCAAGATCACGATCGGTACCGCCCTCGCCTTCGCGCACCACCGCGGGCACAAGCTCAACCTGATCGACACGCCGGGCTACGCGATCTTCACCACCGAGGCGGTCCAGGGGGTGAAGGTGGCGGAGGCCGCGCTCATGCTGGTCTCGGCGGTCGCCGGGCCCGAGGTGCAGACCGAGAAGCTCTGGAAGGTGTGCGCCACCACCGCGACGCCCGTGATCTTCGTCGCCAACAGCATGGACCGCGAGC
>JAKAFI010000178.1 GCA_021818005.1 Acidobacteriota bacterium
CGGGGTTAAGATGGCGCGCCTCGCATGACGACCCTGGCCCGCAAGCTTCGCGTGTTTGACTACTTCGCTCTCGGCTTCGGCAGCATGATCGGCGCCGGGTGGCTGGTCGTCATGGACGACTGGCTCGGGCGCGGCGGCCCGGTCGGCGCGATGCTGGCATTCGCCCTCGGCGGGCTGCTGCTGTTGCCGATCGGCTACGTCTACGGCCGCCTCGTCATCGCGATCCCCGACGCGGGGACCGAGATCGCCTACACGGCGCGAGTGTTCCCGCCCGCGGTGAGCTTCGGCACCGGATGGATGATGACGCTGGCGTACCTCGTGGTCTGCCCGTGGGAGGCGATCGCGATCGGGCGGCTGGCGGGGTACGTCCTGCCCGCGATGAACACGCACCCGCTGTACTCCGTGGCGGGGCAAGCGGTCTACCTGCCGCACCTGGCGCTGGGGTTGGCGCTGACCGCGCTGCTGACGCTGGTCAACGTGCGCGGTGTGCGCCTCTCCGCCAGCGTGCAGTCGTGGGCCACGGGTGCCGTGCTCGTGCTCTTCCTGGTGTTCGGCGCGTTCGGCGCGGCGCGCGGGTCGGCCGCGAACTTCTCGCCGCCGTTCGCCGCCGGCGGCGCCCTCGTCTCGGTCCTGCTGGTGCTGCAGATCGTGCCGTACTTCATGTCCGGCTTCGAGTCGATCCCGAAGTGCGTCGAGGAGGCGAGCCCGGGGGCGGGGGAGCGCAGCCTGTTCCGGGCGATCCTGATCGCGCTGGCGGTCGGCGCGCTGTTCTACGTCGCGGTGATCGCGGTGGTCGCGTTCGTCTCGCCGTGGCAGGCGCTGCTGGGGGAGAGGTTCGCGACGGCGGTGGCGTTCGAGCGCGCGTTCCACGCCCGCTGGATCGTCGACCTCATCCTGACGACCGCCGTGATCTCGCTGCTCAAGGTGTTCAACGGAAACTTCATCGCCGCCAGCCGGCTGCTGTTCGCGATGGGGCGCAGCGGGCTGATCGACACCCGCGCCGGGCGGGTGCATCCCGCCTACCGGACGCCGTCGCTCGCGGTGGCGTTCGTCGGGCTCGCGACCGCGGCCGGGGTGTTCCTCGGCGGCGCGGTGCTGGTGCCGATCGCCGAGGTCGGCTCGCTGGCCGCGGTAATCGGCTGGCTGGCGAGCTGCGCCTCGTACCTCGCGATCGGCGAGAACGGCCGGCGGCGTGCCGTCGCCGCGGCCGGGGTGCTGGTGACGCTCGCGCTGCTCGCGCTCAAGCTGCTGCCGGTCGTTCCAGGACACTTCACGGCCTGGGAGTGGCTCGCGCTGGCCGCGTGGGCGGCACTCGGCCTGGCGTTGTGGTTGTTGGCGGGCCCGGCGGCGGCGCGGGCTGCGGGCGGCACAGGTCCCTCGTGAGGCCGCCGCGGATCGGCGAAGCGGGTGGGTGAACCCGGGCGGGCGAGACCGCGTATTCGAACGAGGGAGGTCGGGCGATGATCAGCCGGATCTGGCACGGGTGGACAACCCCGGGCAACGCCGACGTGTACGAGACGCTGCTGCGGGAGGAGATCTTCGTCGGGATCGAGAACCGGCAGATCCGCGGCTTCGAGAGCATCCAGCTCCTGCGCCGCGCCGTCGGCGACGAGGTCGAGTTCGTCACGGCCATGCTCTTCGACTCGCTCGACGGCGTCCGCGAGTTCGCCGGTGACGACTATGAGGCATGCGTGGTCCCGCCCAAGGCGAGGGCCGTGCTGAAGCGCTTCGACCTGCGCTCGCAGCACTACGAGCTTCTGATCGACCGCCACGCACACGCATGATTCGGCCGGCTCCGCCGGTCGGATCCCCGCCCGGGGTGGGCGAGTTCGCGGACGTGGGCACCGGCGCCCGCTGAGCACGTTCCGCGGCGCGCCGTTTGCGCGGGAAGAAGGCGGCGTCTCACCTTGTTAGCGGACGACAGGCCACGGCGATGTTCGACCTCATGACCCCGGGAGTGCGGCTGTTCGGTGCGTCGGCGACGCCCGCCGTCGCGGTTCCGGCGGAACCGCGTCCCGGGCCCGGCCGGGCTGTGGCATGACCGCGGGCGAGCGGGTCGGGCGGTTCGAGGTCCTCGGTGAGCTCGGGGCCGGCGGCATGGGGAGTCTCTGGCGAGCGCGCGACCCGAAGCTCGGGCGCGACGTGGCGATCAAGCTGGTCGCCGAGCGCTTCTCGGACAGCCGCGAGCACCGGGTGCGGTTCGAGCAGGAGGCGCGGGCGGCCTCCGCCCTCAACCACCCGAACATCATCACGATCTACGACGTCGGCGAGCACGACGGCGTCCCGTACATCGCGATGGAGCTGATCGAGGGGCAGAACCTCCGCGACTTCGTCGCCGAACGGCCGCGGTCGCTGCGGCGTCTCCTCGAGATCGCGTGCCAGATCGCCGACGGGCTCGCCGCCGCCCACGAGCAGGGGATCGTGCACCGCGACCTCAAACCCGAGAACGTCATGGTGACCCGGCTCGGGTTCGTGAAGATCCTCGACTTCGGCCTCGCCAAGCTGATGCCGGCCGCGGTCGGCGGCGACCAGACGACGGCCGCGTACCAGCTGGCCACCCAGGCCGGGATGGTCGTCGGCACGATCGGCTACATGTCCCCGGAGCAGGCGCGGGGGTTGGCGGTCGACCACCGCTCCGACCAGTTCTCGTTCGGCACGATGCTGTTCGAGATGGTGACGGGCAAGCGGCCGTTCGCGGGCGACACCAACCTCGACACCCTGAGCGCGATCCTGCACCAGGAGCCGCCCGATCTCACGGCGCTCGACCCCGGGACCCCGAGGCCGCTCGGGGACGTGGTGCGGCGCTGTCTCGCCAAGTCCCCCGACGAGCGGTTCGCGTCGACGCGCGAACTCGCGCAGGCGCTCGCGGCGATCCGCGACACGATGACCGACGCGGGAGCGGCGACGGTCTCGACCGCGAGGGTGCGTTCGCGCGGCGGGCGGACCCGGGCGCTCGCGCTCGCCGCGCTGGGCGCGGTTGCGGTCGGCGTGGCGGCGATCGCCTGGTTCTGGCTCGGCCGCGGCCGGCCCGCCTCCGTGGCCGGCGGCCCGTCCGCGCGGCGGGTCGCGGTGCTGCCGTTCCGCGACCTGACCGGGACGCCGAAGGGGAACCTGATCGGCGAGGGGTTCGCGGAGACCGTGAGCGCCCGGCTCGGGTCGGACCGGGGGGTCGCGGTCCTTCCGGCCGAGGCGATCGACGAGACGGCGGACGACCTCGGCGCGCTCGTGCGGCGCACCGGGGCGCAGGCGGTCGTGCGCGGCTCGTTGCAGTTCGAGGGGGACGTGGTCCGCGCCACCTTCGCGGTGCTCGAGCCGAACGGCGTGCAGCTCGCGGCGGGCCGGGTCGAGGGCTCGACCGCGGGGCTGCTCGCGCTCGAAGACGAGGTGGCGCGGCGCGCGGCGGCCGCGCTCGGTCTCGCACCGGCCGCGGCACCCGCGAGCGACGTGACGCCCGCGGTCGCGGCCGATCGATACCTCGAGGCGCTCGGGTACCTGCGCCGCTACGAGGACGAGGCCTCGGTGGACGCCGCGATCAAGATCCTGGAGGGGCTCGGCGACTCGGCGCGCGTGCAGGCGGCGCTGGCGCGCGCCTACCTCGCCAAGCGCTCGCTCACCGGCGACCGGGTGTGGGCGGAGCGCGCCATCGCGGCGGGGCGGCGGGCCGCCGCGATCGACCCGACGCTCGGGTCGGTGCGCGAGACGCGCGGCCGCATCGAGCTGCTGCTCGGCGAGCCGGCCAAGGCGGCCGCCGAGTTCCGTCTGGCGCTCGCCGCCGAGCCGAACTCGGTCGAGGCCGAATTCGGGCTGGCCTCCGCCCTCGAGGGACAGGGGGACGCGGCTGCGGCGGAATCGGCGTACCGCCGGGCGGTCGCGATCCAGCCGGCGTGGTGGTCGACCTACAGCCACTTGGGCGTCTTTCAGCTGCGGCGCGGCGCGTTCGCCGCGGCGCTCGAGAGCTTCGAAACGGCGGTGCGTCTCTCCCCGGACAACACCCGCGCCATCGACAACCTGGGCGTCGCCTACCAGCAGCTCGGCCGCTACGACGAGGCGATCGCGGCGTACCGCCGTTCGATCGCGGTGCGGCCGACCGCCGCCGCGTTGTCGAACCTCGGGACCTGCCTCTTCTTCCTCGCCCGGTACGACGAGGCGGCCGAGGTGTACGAGCGTGCGGCCAGCCTGCAGCCGAACAACGCGGTGTTCTGGCTCAACCTCGGCGACGCGCTGCGCCTGAGCGGACACGGCGGCGAGCGCACCGGCGCCGCCTACCGGCGCGCGATCACCCTGCTCGAGGCCGACCTCGCGCTGACGCCCCGCGACGCCGACCGGCGGACCAGCCTGGCGCTCGCGCTGGCGTGGACCGGGCGGGAGGGCGCCGCCGGCAAGCAGGCCGACGCCGCGCTCGCGCTCGACCCCGACGGGGCCGACACGCTCTACCACGTCGCCCTCGTCCGGCTGGCGGGCGGCGACGTCGACGCCGCGCTCGACCTGCTCGGCCGCGCGATCGCGCACGGCTATCCGGTGGCGGAGATCGACCACGACCCCGAGTTGTCGAGATTGAAACTGGATCCCAGATATGCCAAGCTTCGGGCGAGCCGAGCAGGCCCGTGAGAGGCTCGGCGGAGCGATCCGCCAGGGAGGCTGAAATGTCGAAATGCACCGCCGCCGGCGTGGTGACGCTGGCGCTCTTAGCCGGATGGGGGAGCGCGACGGCGCAGCCCGCGCCGACGCCCAAGGTGCCGTGCCCGGTCGTACTCGGCAAGCAGGCGGCCGTGAGCGTGGACGGGAGCGCCGCGGCCGACCCGGACTGCCTCACCGTCAAGAGGAACAAGACCACGGTCGTCTGGACGGGGAGCGCGGACGTCCAGAGCTTGCGGATCAGCTTCAAGGACCGGGCGACCAAACACCCGCCGGACGACCCGGTGTGCTCCGGCGCGCAGTGCGTCGCCGACAAGCTGAAGCTCGGCAAGGTGGGGGAGTTCGGCTACGGCATCGTCGTCGTGCACCACGACGGGACGACGGCGACGGCCGACCCGAAGCTCGTGGTCCAGCCGTAGCGACTAACCCGCCTCGGGTGCCGGGACGGCGCGCCGCCGGCGCCAATAGATCCGCCGGCGCGTCGCAGAGGAGCAGGAGGCGATCGATCAACCGCAGCGCGACGACCGGCGCCGGGCCGATCGCGGCGAGGTTGGTGATACCCGAGCGCTGGAGCGCCACGGGATCCTCTTCCGGGGCGACGGTGCGCCTCGAACGGCGGCGGGCCGAGAGGTGTGCGGGCCGAGGTGGCCCGATCCCGTCCGACCCAGCGACGACCGCGAAACGCTCTTTCGCAACTCCCGGTCTGGTAGGTGCGTGACCGGGCGGCACCTTGACGAGGACCGGACCGGGACCTAGATTCGACTCACAAGCAGAAAGGAGGTCGCGAGGAGCCGCTCGGATGAGGAAGGGCAGCGTGTAGGTTGGCGTTGAGGCCTCGACTCGACCCGGAGTTCTGGTCACCGACGGGTCGAATAGCCAACGGTGAAACCGGCAACGCCCCTTCTTGCTGGCGTGTATTCTGGTGACCTAGCCTGCCGGTAGCTTTCCAAGACAACAGGAGAAGAAGGAGAGACGCACGACCGATCGTGCGGGCCCCGCGCGCCTGCCCGACCCAGCCATGGGGAGAGCCGTGCGCGGTTCCGGGCCAACAGATGCGGGAGGAGGGTGAAGACATGAACGGGACAAGGCCAAGACTCGCCGGCCCTTGGAGGTTGCTCCTGCCGGCCGCGGTGCTCTCGCTCACCCTGCCATCGGGCGGAACGGCCGTGGCCGGTCCGGCGGGGACGTTTCCGGAGTTCATCCCGATGGCGGGCGCCGTCAGGGGTGTTGAGGCCGACCAGGTCGGCAACGTCTACGTGAGCGTCGGACAGGGCAGCGGGGCGAGCGAGCACATCCTGGTCTGGAAGTTCTCGCCGGACGGTGGAGGTCCCTCGTTCGTGGCCGACCTCGGCCAGGGGACAATCGGAGGCCTGGCCTCCTCCGCCGGGGGCGACCTCTATGTCGCCATGGCGGCCGGGCTCGACCGGGGAGTCTGGCGGATCGACCGCTACGGAGAGGTCGACCTCCTGCCGGACAGCAACCAGATCTTCTTCGCCAACGGCCTCGCGTTCGACAACCGAGGCACGCTCTATGTCACGGAATCCGTGTCGCTCGACGGGCACGCGCCTCCGAGCGGGGCGGGAGGGGTGTGGCGGATTCCGCGCGGAGGGCGGGCGGAGCTGTGCCTGCGCGACGACCTCCTCAGGGGGACCGGAGCGCTGGGCCAGCCGGTCTGGTTGGGGGCGAACGGCATCGACTACTACCACGGCCACCTCTACGTGACGAACACGGAGAAGGGGACGCTGGTCCGGATCCCGGTGTCGCCGGACGGGAGCCTCGGCTCGCCCGAGCTGTGGGCGACGCTCCAGGACGTGC
>JAKAFI010000179.1 GCA_021818005.1 Acidobacteriota bacterium
GCGTCCGGTCAAGCTGCTGGCGCTGTCATGGGTCGCGTTCCACACCGGCTGGGTGGCGCCGGTCGCCGAGCTGGCGGCCGCGGCGCACGAACGCGGCATCCTCGTCGCCCTCGACGCGATCCAGGGGCTGGGCGTGCTGCCGCAGCGGCTCGACGAGCTCGGCGTCGACGCCCTGGTCGCCGACAGCCACAAGTGGCTCCTCGGCCCCGAGGGGATCGGCGTGATGGTCACCCGCCCGGAGCTGCGCGCGACCCTGACCCCGGTCCTCGCCGGCTGGCTCAACGTGCGCCGCTCCGAGCGCCAGTTCTTCCTGCAGGAGCTCGAGTTTCACCGCGACGGGCGGCGCTTCGAGCCGGGCGCCACCCCGACCATCCTGGTCGCCGGGCTCGCCGCCGCGCTCGACCTCCTCAACGAGGTCGGAGCGGCGGAGGTCCACGCCCGGGTCACGGCCCACGCCCGCACGCTCACGCAGGCGCTGCTCAAGGCCGGCTGGCGCGTGGGCTCGCCGGGTTCGGCCCATCCGATCGCCGGCATCGTCGCCGCGCGCCACCCGTTCCTCCCCGCCGACGAGATCGCGCGCCGCCTGCGCGAGCGCCAGATCGAGGTGACCGCCCGCCAGGGGTGGGTGCGCTTCTCGCCGCACTTCTACGCGACGACGGGCGAGCTCGAGGCGCTCGCCGTCATCCTCGGCAAACTCTGACCGGCGTAGTACCCTCATCCGGTGGAGAGCGAGCGCGACGTCGACGCCCTGATCATCGGGGCCGGCCCGGCCGGAAGCACGGCCGGCGCCTTGCTCGCGCTCGCCGGCGTCGAGACGCTGATCGTCGAGAGCGAGCCGTTTCCCCGCTTCCACGTCGGCGAGTCGCTCCTCCCGCACACGATCCCGCTGCTCGACCGCCTCGGCGTGCACGAGACCGTCCGCGACCTCCCGCACACGCGCCGGAAGGACGGCGCCAGCTTCGTCACCCACGACGGGTCCCGCCACGTCGCGTATTGGTTCGCGGACGCATTCCCTCCCGCCATCCCGCACGCCTACCAGGTGCGCCGCGACGAGTTCGACGCCGCCCTGCTCGCCAACGCGGTCCGCTGCGGGGCGCAACTGCTCTCCGGTTGGCGCGCCACCGTGCCGCAGTGGGACGGCCGGCGGATCACCGGCGTGCGGCTGCGCGACCCGGAGGGCCGCGAGCAGTTCGTCCGCTGTCGCGTCACCCTCGACGCCTCCGGTCAGGCCTCGTTCCTGGCGAGCCGCATGGGGTGGCGGTTCCCCTACCCGAGGCATCGCAAGAGCGCGGCCGTGGCCCACTTCAAGGGAGCGTGGCTGCCGCCCGGCCGCGAGGCCGGCAACATCACGATCGCCCTCGCGGAGGGGGGCTGGTTCTGGCTGATCCCGTTCGCCGACGACACGGTCTCGGTTGGCGCGGTGCTCGACGTCGAGCGCTGGCGCGACCTCGCGGGCTCACCCGAGAGCGTGTTCCGCGCCGCGGTCGAGGCCACCCCCGAGGTGGCGAGACGGCTCGCCGCGGCGGCCGCGATCACGCCGTTCGCGGCGGTACAGAACTTCTCCTACCGCGTCCTCCAGATCGGCGGCGACGGGTTCTGCTGTCTCGGCGACGCCGCCGGCTTTCTCGACCCGGTCTTTTCGACCGGCGTCTTCCTCGCCACCACGACGGCGGCCGCGGCGGCGCAGGACGTCAGCGAGGCGCTCGCCCGCCACGGCCGCGTCGACGGCGCCGACCTCGGGCCCACGATCGCGCTGACCCGCTCGCTGCACCGGCTGTTCTTCTCGTTCATTCGCGCTTACTACGACCCGCACTTCCTCGCCTTCTTCTTCAACCCCCACGACGCGTTCCGCATCCCCGAGGCGATCGTGTCGCTGCTCGCCGCGGACGTGCTCCGTCCCGGGCGCTGGCGGCGCACCACGCGCTTCCGGGCGCTCCTCGCCCTGGCCCAGGCGCAGCGCTGGAGCGCGCGGCTGGGGCGGCCGATCGTGGCGCCGCTGGCGGTCTCGCCGGCGGGCCGCTCGCGAGGGTGAGCCCGCGATGAGCGCCGCCACGCCCACGACCACGGAACGGGACGAGAGCCGCCCCGACCGCCACCTCCTGCGCTGGCTCCTGACCTGGGCGAGGCCGTACCGCCGCCGGATCGCCTCGGCGATCGCCCTCGTGCTTGCCGGCTCCGCGCTCCAGGTCGCGGGCCCGCTCATCACCGCCTCGGCGATCGACCTCTACCTCCGCCCCGAGGCCGACACCAGCGCCCGCGACGTCCTCAAGCTTCTGCAAACCCTCCACCTCCCCAGCGTCGGCGCCGCCGGTCTGACGACGCTGGCCCTCTTCTTCCTCGCCAGCGTGCTCGGCTCCGCCGTCCTGCTGATCCTGCAGGCGCGCACGATGCTGATGACCGGGCAGTTCGTCATGCGCGACCTGCGCAACGCCCTGTTCGCCCATCTGCAGCGGCTCGAGGTGGCGTGGTTCAACCGCACCCCGGCCGGGCGCGTGATCACCCGCCTGACCAACGACGTCGAGGCGCTCAACGAGCTGTTCACCTCGGGTCTGGTGGACATCCTCGCCGACCTCACCCTGCTCGGCGGCATCGCCGCCGTGCTTTTCGCGCTGGACTGGCGCCTCGCCCTGGTCGCGTTCGCGGTGCTGCCGTTCATGGTGCTCCTGTCGGCGTGGTTCCGCAGCCGCGCCCGCTCGATCTACCGCGAGGTCCGCTCGCGCATCGCGGCGATCAACACCCATCTGCAGGAGCACCTCGCCGGGATGTCGGTGATTCAGCTCGCGCGCGCCGAGGCGCGGGCGTCGGCCGCGTTCCGCGAGATCGACGCCGCCCACCGCGACGTCAACATCCGCGGCGTCTTTTACTACGCGGTGTTCTACCCGATGGTCGAGCTGCTGGTCGCGGTCGGCACCGCGATGCTGCTCGTGGCCGGCGGGTTCTGGAGCTACCGCGGCGCCCTCTCGCTCGGCGTGCTGGTCGCGTTCCTGCAGTACGTGCAGCGGTTCTTCCGCCCGATCGGGGACCTGGCCGAGAACTACAACGTGCTGCAGGCCTCGTTCGCCGCCGCCGAGCGCTTGCACACCCTGCTCGGCACCGAGCCGGCGATCGTCGATCCCGCGCTCCCCGCCCCCGAGCCGGCGCGCCTGGGCACGTTCGCGCTCGACGGCGTCTGGTTCGCCTACGACGAGGAGCGCTGGGTGCTCAAGGAGGTCCGCTTCGCCGCGGCCGCCGGCGAGCGGCTCGCGGTCGTCGGCCACACCGGCGCCGGCAAGAGCACCCTCGTCAACCTGATCCTGCGTTTCCACGACGTGCAGCGCGGCGCCGTCCTCGTCGACGGCGTCGACGTCCGGCGCTGGGAGCTCGCGCGCCTGCGGCGGCGGTTCGCGGTCGTGCTGCAGGAGATCGACTGCTTCGCCGGCTCGGTGCGGGAGAACGTCTCCCTCGGGCGCCCCGGGATCGACGACGCGCGCATCCGCTGGGCGTTCGAGCAGGTCGGGGCGGGCGCACTGCTGCAGCGCCTGCCGCAAGGCTTCGACACCACCCTCGGCGAGCGCGGCGCCGGCCTGTCGATCGGGGAGCGGCAGCTCGTCTCGTTCGCCCGCGCCCTGGTCGGCGATCCCGAGTTCCTGCTCCTCGACGAGGCCACGTCCTCGGTGGACCCGGTGACGGAGGCCGTGATCCAGCGCGCCCTCGAGCGCCTGCTCGCCGGGCGCACCGCGTTCATCATCGCCCACCGCCTCGCCACCGTCGTGGGCTGCGACCGCGTCCTGGTCATGCACGGCGGGCGGCTGGTCGAGCAGGGGCGGCACGAGGAGCTGCTCGCCCGCGGCGGCCTCTACCGCACCCTGTACGACCTGCAGCTCCTGCGCCCCGCGGACGACGCCCAGGATGCGCGGCCATCGGTCTGAGGCGCGGCGGCGTCACGCCGCCGGTGCCGAGCCGAAGGCGCCGTGCGCCACGTCGGCGCCCGCCAGCGCCGGGTTGGCGACCGGCACCCCGATCGCGTTGCCCCACTCGACCCACGAGCCGTCGTAGTTGCGGACGCGCCGGTACCCCATCAGCTCGTGGAGGACGAACCACGTCAGCGCCGACCTCTCGCCGATGCGGCAGTAGACGATGACGTCCTTGTCCGCCGTGATCCCCGCCCCCTCGTACAGGCGGTGGATCTCCTCGGCGGAACGAAACGTCGCGTCCGGCAGCATCGCCCGCCCCCAGGGGATGTTGACGGCGCCGGGGATGTGTCCGCCGCGCAGCGCCCCTTCCTGCGGGTAGCCGGCCATGTGCACGAGCTGGCCGGAGAACTCGGCCGGCGTCCGCACGTCGACGAGGGCGTGGGCCGGCGGCAGCCGGACGACAAGCTGGCGCGGGTCCGGGTTGCCGATGTGCTGCAGCACGTCGTTCCGGAACGCCCGGAGCTCGGGGCGCGGTTGCCGCACCTCGTAGCCGGAGCGGTCGACTCTCGGCACGGCGCGGTCGAGCGGCCGCTTCTCCGCGAGCCACTTCTTGCGCCCGCCGTTCATCAGCATGAGCCGCTCGTGCCCGAGCAGACGGAAGACCCAGTAGGCGTGCGCCGCCCACCAGTTCGCCTGGTCGCCGTAGAACACCACCGTGGTGTCATGGCCGATGCCGAGGCGGTCCGCCAGGCGCGCGAACGCGCCCGTGTCAACGACGTCGCGCACCCTCGCGTCGTTGAGGTCGGCCTGCCAGTCGAGCTTGACCGCGCCGGGCACGTGGCCCGCGTCGTAGATCCTCGGGCTCTCGTCCACCTCCACGACCCGCACGTCGCTGTCGGAGGCGTGCTCGGCGACCCATTCGGTCTCCGCCAGGACGTCGGGGTTCGCGTATCTCATCGTGGCCTCCCCGGGGGGCGATCTCACCCGGGAGCGACCGCCGCTCGCCGGCTCCCCCTCACGTCACAACACTCGGCCCGGGATCGCATTCCTCCCCGGACGGCCGGACGCCGGACACGCTCCCTCCGACTCTGATAGATTCGGGACCGTTGCCGGCACCGCCGGACGTGGGAGGGAAGGGAATGGCCCCATCCGACAAGGAGGCACTGGACCGCCTTCGCGAGGCGATCGCCGGCCTCGACCGTTCCCTGCTCGAGCTGCTGCGGCGGCGGATGGAGCTGGCAACCGAGGTCGGCCGCGTCAAGGCCGCCGCCGGTGCCGCGGTCGTCGTGCGCGACGCCGAGGACCGCGTTCTCACCCGCGCCCGCGAGCACGCCGAGGCGTGCGGCGTCTCGCCCGACGTGATGGAGGAGATCTTCCACGCGATCATGCGCGGCTCGGTGGAGCGCCAACACCGGGTCGGCGTCGAGGCGCGGCGGCGGCGCGGCGGCCGCGTTCTCGTCCTCGGCGGCGGCGGCGCGATGGGCGGCTGGTTCTGCGGGTTCCTGGAGCTGGTCGGCCACACCGTCGAGGCGGCGGACCCGGCGTGGGGCCCGCTCGACCGGGCGCCCGGCCGCTACCGCTCGCTCGCCGAGGTGCCCGACCTCGACGCCTACGACTTCGTGGTCGTCGCGGCGCCTCTGGCCCGCACCGGCGAGGTCGTCGACGAGGTCGCCGCACGCCACCCGCAGGGCGTCGTCGTCGAGATCGCCTCGATCAAGGCCGCCGGCGAGGCCGCGCTCGCGCGCGCCGCGGCGGGCGGCGTGACGGTCTCGGCGCTGCACCCGATGTTCGGCCCCGGCAAGTCGCCGTACGAGCCGCTCACCTTCGTGCTCGCCTGCCGCGAGGAGCCCGAGCGCGAGCGGCGGCGCATCGAGCCGCTCCTCGCCCACCCGTACACCCGCATCGTGGCGGTCCCGTTCGCGCACCACGACCGCCTCATGGGGTGGCTGCTCGGCCTCGCCCACCTCACCGGCATGCTCTTCGGCGCCGCCCTCGCCGGCTCCGGCCTCGACGCGTCCGAGCTGCGGGCGTGCGCCTCGACCACCTTCACCCGCCAGGCCGCCACCTCACTCTCGGTCCTCGGCGAGGACCCGGCACTCTACCTCGACATCCAGCGCCTCAACCCGCACCGCGACGAGGTCTACGGCGCCACCCGCGCCGCCCTCGACGAGCTGGTCGCGCTGGTGTCCGCCGGCGACCTGGAGGGCTTTCGCGCGACGCTCGCCGCGGCGCGGCGCATCCTCACGAGCGAGGCATGAGGGCCAGGCACCACCTCGAATTCGCCGGGGTCGCGGCGCTCGCCGCCGTGCTGCGCGCGCTGCCGCGCGGGGCCGCCCTTGCCGCCGGCGCGGCGCTCGGCGAGCTCGGCTGGGCCGCGCGCATCCGCCGCGGCGTCGTCGACGAGAACCTGGCGCAGGCCCTGCCGGGCACGCCCGCACGCGAGCGCCGGCGGATCGGAGCGCGCGCGGCGCGCAACTTCGGCCGCACCGTGGCCGAGTTCGTCCGCTTCGCCGGCGCCGACCGCGCGCGTCTCGCCGAGCTGGT
>JAKAFI010000180.1 GCA_021818005.1 Acidobacteriota bacterium
ATCGCGGCCGCCAGCGCCGCCACCACGGCCGCCGCCGCCAGCCGCCGACGGCACCGCGCGAGCGTCGCGTCCGGCCAGCCGCCGTCGGCTTCGCGCGCGCCGGCCGGCCGTGTCAGGCTGCCGCGCACGGGAATTGAACTCGTTCCCAGTCTCATCGCGTGCGATCGTGAACCTGGCCGGGGCCGGCGTCAAGAGCGGAGCGCCCGTGCCGAAAGCGTGACCTCGCCTGCTGGGTCGAGGGGCTGTCGGCGGCGTGGGACCGTGTGGGTAAGATGAGGTGTTGCGAGTCGGGGGCGAGCGATGAAGACAGGCACGCCGCGCGCCGAGGCCGATCGCCGCTGGGCACGGCACGAGCTGGCGGTGTTGCTCGCGCTCGCCGCGGCGACCACGCTGCTGTTCGCCGCCACCCCGCTCGATTTCACGGCCGGCAGGCTGTTCTACCGCCCGGATGCGCTCAACCACTGGCCGCTCGCCGACCGCCTCCCCTGGTCCGTCCTCTACCGGGCGGCGCCGTGGATCACCGCGTCGCTGGTGCTTGCCGGCCTCGCCGGGCTCGCCGCCGGGGCGCTGCGCCGGCACGAGGCGTGGCGCCGGTCCGGTGCGTTCGTGCTCCTGACCGTCGTCATCGGGCCCGGGATCGTGATCAACACCGTCTTCAAGGACCACTGGGACCGCCCGCGGCCGCGCGAGATCATCCAGTTCGGCGGCGCGCTGCACTACGCGCCGGCGCCGCTGCGCGGCGCGAGCGGCGCGTCGTTCCCGTGCGGTCACTGCTCGGTGGGTTTCCTCTACGGTCTCGGCTGGTGGCTCTGGCGCCGCCGCCGTCCGGCGCTGGCACGGGTGTCGCTGGTCGCCGGCCTCACGGCGGGGAGCGCGCTGGGCCTGGGGCGGATGGCCGCCGGAGGGCACTTCCTCTCGGACGTGGTCTGGTCCGCCCTGCTCGCGTTCGCCGTGGCGCACGTCCTCTACTTCCACGTCCTGCGCCTCCCCGAGCGGGAGGCGGCAGACCACCCCGCACCGGTGACCGCCTCCAGTCGGCGCGTTCAGCTCGCCGTGACGATCGCCGCCGCCGCAGGGGGCATCGCGGTGCTGCTGGCGCTGTTCGTCACCCCGCACGGCACGCCGCTCGCGGCGGAGATCCCGTTTTCCACCCTGCCGCGCCCGCCGCGGGTGTTCCGCGTCCTCGCGCGCACGGCCAACGTCGAGATCGCCCTCGTCGATGCGCCCACAGATCGCGTCTCGGTGACCGGCGAGCTGCACGGCTTCGGATTCCCCGGCAGCCGCCTGACGGCGCGCACGCAGTACGATCCCGAGCCGGTTCCGACGCTGACCTACCGCATCGAGCAGCGCGGCTGGTTCACCGACCTCAGCGGCTCGGCGTTCGTTCGCGTGCCGGCGGCCTCGCTGGAGAAGGTCATCGTCACGCTCACCCGCGGCAACATCACCGTGACCGACGCGACCGCCGCCGGTGTCGTGAGGAACCACCTGCTGCAGCTCGACCTGACGACCGGCGCGGGGCTCGTCCGCCGCACCGTCTCCGCCGCCCGCTGAGCGCGCCGCGCGTCAGCGCAGGAAGAGCGTGTAGGTGAGCACCGCCAGGACGAACGCGGTGAACGCCGTGTACTTTGCGTTGCGCTCCACCGCCGCGAACAGGATCATCGAGGCGAAGACGCGGATGTACGGCGTGAGCAGCAGCACGGCGATCCCGAGGTTGACGAAGAGTCGCGGCCGGAACGCCTCGGCGAGGGCCAGGCGCACTTCTTGCACCACGAACTGGAATAGGTTCACCCCATGGATCGAGTACTCGATCGCGAAGTGCCCGGTCACGAACCAGCGCCAGGTGAGGCCGATCGCGAGCAGGAGCGCCGAGAGCAGGACGCCGACCTGAAGGATGTAGCCGACCGCCGTCTCCAGCGGGTGGTGGCCGCGGAGCAGGTCCTCCTCGGTCAGCGGCGGCGCCGGCGGGTTCGGATTGGCAGCGTTTGTGACGTTCGCGTCGCTCATCGTCAACCCCTGATCCCCCTGATCAGCATCTCCAACCCCAGGATGAGGAGCACGACGAGGAAGAAGCGCCGCACCGCCATGTTGGTCAGCCGCACCAGCAGCTTCGTCCCCAGATACGCCCCGGCGCCGACGCCGATGATCACGGGGGCGGCGAGGCCGGGGTCGATCAGCCCGGCGGCGAGGTACACGCTCGTCCCCGCGAGCGCCGTGACGCCGATGATCAGGTTGCTGGTCGTGGTCGAGACCTTGGGCGGGAGCCCCATCACGAGGTCGTGGATCAGCACCTTGAGCGCCCCGGCGCCGATCCCGAGCAGCCCCGCGATGAGCCCCGCGATGAACATCAGCGGGCCGCCGGCCCAGGCGCGCGCGCCCTCGTAGGTGATGACCTGCCCCTGCGCCTGGTCGTAGTAGCTCCCGCGCAGGTCGAGCCAGCGCGAGAAGCGGTCGACGTTCGCCACCGGAGTCCAGTGCTCGTTGCGTTGCAGGAACAGCGCGAGCCACGTGCCGAGGAGGACCAGGCCGAAGAGCAGGAACAGCGGCCGCCGCGAGGACACGACGGTGATTGCGGCGCCGGTGAGCGCGCCCAGGATCGTGAACATCTCGAGGAACATCCCCACCTTGAGGTTGGTGATGTGGTCCTTCACGTAGGCGGACGCCGACCCGCTCGAGGTGGCGATCACCGAGACGATCGACACCGCGATCGCGTGCTTGATGTCCATGCCGACCAGCGTCAGCGCCGGGATCAGCACGACGCCGCCGCCCATGCCGGACATGGCGCCGACGAACCCGGCCGCGACCGAGATCACGAGAAGCACGGGAAACGACATCACGACGGGATACCCCCCTCTGGCGACGTGCGGGAGCGCGCCTCCCGCGGCTGCGGGAACGCCCTCACCTGCGGATAACTCCCCCCGCGGCGGATTATATGCCCATCGCCGCCCAGAGCGGCGCGCCGGCCCCGCAGGCGCGCTCGCGGCCGGGCCGCGACGCGCGGCCGGAGGCACGACCCAATTGAGATCATCGTTGCGATGATATCACTCGCCGCGCGACGCCCGCCTCACACCTCCCCGTGCTCGGTGCGGGCGATGATCTCCTCCTGCAGCGCCTCGCCGAGGTCGCAGAAGTAGTCGGAGTAGCCGGCGACGCGCACGATCAGGCCGCGGTGCGCCTCGGGGTCGGCCTGGGCGCGGCGCAGCGTGTCGGCGGCGACGACGTTGAACTGCACGTGGTGCCCGTCCGCCTTGAAGTAGCTGCGCACCAGCTGCGCCAGGCGCGCGACCCCCTCGTCGCCGGCAAGCACCTCCGGTGTGAACTTCATGTTGAGCAGGGTGCCGCCGGTCTTGACGTGGTCCATCTTGGCGGCCGAGCGGAACACCGCGGTCGGCCCGCGCCGGTCCGCGCCCTGCACCGGCGAGATCCCCTCCGAGAGCGGCACCCCCGCCCGGCGCCCGTCCGGGGTGGCGCCACACACCGAGCCGAAGTACACGTGGCAGGTGGTCGGCAGCATCTCGAGGCGGTAGTGGCCACCGCGCGCCGTCGGGCGCCCGTCGATGCAGGCGAACGCCGCCGCGAACGTCCGCACCATCAGGTCGTCGGCCGCGTCGTCGTCGTTGCCGTACTTCGGCATCGTGTTGACCAGGCGGGCGCGCAGCGGCTCCTCCCCTGCGAAGTCCGCGTCGAGCGCGGCGACCAGCGCGGGCAACGGCAGGGCGCGCTCCTCGAAGACCAGCCGCCGCAGCGCGGCGAGCGAGTCGGTCACGGTGCCGATCCCGACCGCCTGGATGAACGTGTTGTTGTAGCGCGCCCCGCCGGCGTTGTAATCGAGGCCCCTCGCGATGCAGTCGTCGGTGAGCACCGAGAGGAACGGCGCCGGCATCTCGGTCGCGTATAGCCTCTCGATCACCTGGTTGCCGCGAATCTTGACGTTCACGAGGTGGCGTAGCTGCGCTTCGAACGTGGCGAACACGTCGTCGAACGTCGCCATCGCCGCCGCGCCGCCGGTCGCCGGGCCCAGGCGCACGCCGGTGCGCGGGTCGACGCCGTCGTGCAGCGCCAGCTCGAGCACCTTGGCGAGGTTGAAGTAGCCGGTGAGGATATACGCCTCCTTGCCGAAGGCGCCGACCTCGACGCAGCCGGAGCAGCCGCCGGCGCGCGCGTCCTCGAGCGTCTTCCCCTGGCGGAGCTGCTCCTCGACGACCGCGTCGGCGTTGAACAACGACGGGAAGCCGTACCCCTTGCGGATCACACGCAGGGCGTGCTCGAGCACCGGCGCCGGGGTCTTGCGCGAGAGCTGCAGGTTCGACGAGGGTTGCAGCAGGTGCATCTCGTCGATGACGTCGAGGAGCAGGTGGGTGACCTCGTTGGCGCCGTCGGAGCCGTCGGCGAGGAGGCCGCCGAGGTTGATGTTGGCGAAGTCGGTGTAGGTGCCGCTCTCGGCGGCCGTGACCCCGACCTTGGGCGGCGCCGGGTGGTTGTTGAACTTGACGAAGAAGCACTCGAGGAGCTCGCGCGCCGCCGCCTCGCTCAGCGTGCCGTCGGCGAGGCCGCGGCGGTAGAACGGCAGCAGGTGCTGGTCGAGGTGGCCGGGGTTGAACGCGTCCCAGCCGTTGAGCTCGGTGATCACGCCGAGGTGGCAGAACCAGTACGCCTGCAGCGCCTCGTGGAGGTCGCGCGGCGCGTGCGCCGGGACGCGGCGGCACACGGCCGCGATGCGCTCGAGCTCGGCCCGCCGCTGCGGCGCGGCCGTCGCGGCCATCTCCTCGGCCAGCGCGGCGTGGCGCTCGGCGAAGAGGATCACCGCGTCGCAGGCGATCCCCATCGCGAGCAGCTGCTCGCGCCGGTCGTACGCGAGCGGGTCGCCGGCGAAGTCGAGCGCCGCCAGCGCCCGCGCGATGTCGGCCTTGAAGTCGAGCATCCCCTTGCGGTAGATCTTGTCGTCGAGGACGGTGTGCCCGGGGGCGCGCTGCTCCATGAACTCGGTGAACACGCCGGCGTCGTACGCCGCGCGCCACTCGTCCGGCAGCATCGCGAACATGCGGTCGCGCAGCGAGCGCCCGCGCCAGAACGGGATCACGGTGCGCTCGTACAGCTCGACGCACTCGGCCGGGACGCGGTACGGCGTCTTCGGCCGCGAGTCGAGGATCGCGAGGTCCTCGAGGCTGTGGCAGGTGAGCTCCGGGTAGGTTGGCACCGCCTTCGGGCGCGGCCCGCGCTCGCCGACGATCAGCTCGCCCTCACCGATCCAGATCGTCTTGCGCTCGCACAGGTGGTGGAACGCCCGCGCGCGCAACACCGGCGCCGACCAGCGCCCGAGGTTGTCGCGGTAGAACTCGGTCATCAGCGCCGCGCGCTCGCCCGAGAGCGTCGGGACCGCGTCGAGCGTCTCCTGGCGGAGCCTGCGGGTGCGTTCGTTCATCGCCTCATCCTCCGATCGTGGTCGCGATCCCCGACGGCGCGAGGAGCGCCGCCAGCTCTTCCATCCGCCGGCGAGACGGCTCCGCCGTCCCGGGGAGCGCGTCCTCGCGCCCGAGCCGCGCCCGCTTCCCGGCCGCGGTGCGGTGGTACGGCAGCAGGCTCACTCGCCGCACGTTGGGCGTCGCGGCGGCGAGGCGCGCAATCGCGGCCAGGCCCTCCTCGTCGTCGGTCATCCCGGGGACCACGGGGACGCGCAGCCAGATCTCCGTCCCGCAGCGGGCGGCCGCCGCGAGGTTGGCGAGGATCGGCGCGAGCGGCGCGCCGGTGAGCCCGAGGTGGCGCTCGGCGTCGAGCGTCTTGACGTCCCAGAGCAGCAGGTCGGTGCGCCCGGCGGCCGCGAGCACGGCCTGCCTCGGCGCGGCACCGCAGGTGTCCAGCGCCGTGTGCAGCCCGGCTCGGCGGCACGCCTCGAGGCAGGCGAGCAGGAACGCGGGTTGCGCCAGCGGCTCGCCGCCGGAGAACGTCACCCCGCCGCCCGACTCCTCGTACGCCATGCGGTCGCGCACCACCTCGGCCATGACCTCCGCGGCGCTCCAGCGCCGGCCGGCGATCTCCCGCGCGCGCGCCGGGCACGCCGCGGCGCACTTCAGGCACCCGGTGCAGCCGTCCGACCCGATCGCCGCCCCTGCCGGCAGCGGCCCCCCCGGCCGCTCGCACGCCGCGGCGCAGCCGCCGCAGCCGAGGCAGCGCGCCTCGTTGATCAGCACCTCGGGGGCGAACGCGATCCCCTCGGGGTTGTGACACCACGGGCAGCGCAGCGGGCAGCCCTTGAGGAACACCGTCGTCCGGATCCCCGGCCCGTCGTGGAACGAGGCGCGCTGGACGTTGAACACCGTCCCGGCCGTTCCATCGCCGCCCGCGTGCGCTCCCATCGCCGCCATCCCACGATCAAGCTACGTCACTGTCACCGGATTGTCTTGTAC
>JAKAFI010000181.1 GCA_021818005.1 Acidobacteriota bacterium
CCCGCCGAGGTGCGCCGCCTCGGCAAGGCGCCGCGCGGCGGCACCAGGCTCGAGGTCGTCCTCCACGAGGGCCGCAACCGCGAGATCCGCAGGTTTTTCCTCGCCGCCGGCTTCAAGGTCCGTCGCCTGGTCCGCACCGCGGTCGGCCCGCTCGAGCTGGGGGACCTGCCGGAGGGCGAGGGCCGCGAGCTCGACGCCGCCGAGGTTGCGGCGCTGGCCGCCCTGGCCGACCGCTGACCCGGCCGTGCGGGGCAGCGTCGGGGAAGAGCTGGGGAAGAGGGAAAAAGGAAGAGGGGAAAGGGAAGACACGCAGGCAAGGCAACCGGACCTGTCTTGTGTTTCCTTTACCTTCTTCACTCGTCATCCCTCTGTCGACTCTTCGCGATGTCCTCGCCTGCCGGGCCGGGTCCGTTTGACACCGCGACGGGGCGCCCGTACCGTGCGAGAGCACGGGAGGCGACACGATGATCCGGTGGATCGCGGGCGTCATGACGATGAGCGTGCTGGCCGCCGTCGTCGGGAGCTGCGGCCGTGAGGCCCCGCCCCCGCCGGCCGACGTCTACACCGTGCGCGGCGTCGTCGAGAGGTTGCCGCAGGTCGGGGGGCCGGACAGCGGCCTGTACATCCACCACGCCGCGATCCCGAGCTTTCGCGACGAGCACGGCAAGGTGGTCGGCATGATGTCGATGACGATGCCGTTCCCGGTGGCGGCCGGGGTCTCGCTGGCCGGGATCGCGCCCGGAGACGCAGTGCAGTTCACCTTCGCCGTGGAGTGGAAGCAGCCGGCGGGGTATCAGCTCACCCGGATCGAGAAACTGCCCCCCGGCACCGTCGTCGACTTCAACCCGCGCTGACGCGCCGCAAGCCGGCGGGAAGAGGGAAGCGGGTCAAGGGCACAGGAAGGACGGGCAGAGGAGCCAACGACGCTCCTTCGTCTCGTTCCCTCGGCTCGGCTCCTGGGCCCCTCTGCCCCCAGGCTGTCTTCCCTTTACCCTCTCCCCCTTGCCCTTTAGCCGTCTCACCGGTGCCCGGGGATGGCGGGGGTGGGCGGCCACGGCACGGTCCGAGGACGGCCATTGGCTCGAGCGGGTGTCTTTCGCCCGTTCGCCGCGCAGGAGCGCACCGCCCGTTCAGGGTCGCTGCTTCTGGCGATCGAGGACTTGCTTGAGCACGCGAGCGTCTTCCTGATGCCTCGGGTGGTCGATCCGGCTCTTGATCAAGAAGAGGCTCTCGAGGTCGATCCAGTTGGCCGGGGCGCGGCCGTACGCGGCCTCGACGCGCCGTGGCCAGGCGTTTGCGAACGGCAGGGCGACCACGTTCCTCAGCAGGTCGATTCGGTTCGGGTCGACGCCGAGCTGGAGCACCTCGTCGGGATCGTCGACCGTGAGGAGCTCCGGGCTGCCGAACTCGGCGAGTGCGCGGTTCGCCCGCCGGACGTTCTCGGGCTCGGGATCGACCCACAGGTCGATATCCTTCGTATACCGCGGCTTGGCATGGAAGATGAAGGCCAGGCCGCCGACGATCAGATAGCGGACCTGGTGCCGGGCGAAGAGCTCGAGGATGTCCTCGAAGTCCTCAACGGTATCCACGGTTCACTCCGCCGACTCGTCCAGCCGCGCGCGGGCAGCCTGGGCGAGCGCCACATCGTTACGGATGGCGACGAGCGCCGAGAGTCGCTCCTGGGGCGTACGGCGCTGCCAGTAGTCAAGGTCCCACAGCTCGGCGTCCTCGAACGACCCGGCGCGGTGGACCTCGATGCGCTCCCTGCGGCGGCGGCTGCGCTCCTCGATGCTCATACTCACCAGTATTTTACATCGCTTTCGCAGCTCGGTCCACGGTGCCGCCCGGTTCACGGTACCCATGGAACTGCCCGGTGTTGCGCGCCAAGTTCACCCGCGACCCTTCGGCGCCCTTTGACTCCCCATGACGCGGCTGTGCCCTCGACAGGCAGAGAAAGGAAACTCCTAACCACTCATACCCGTATAGAGGTGGGATTCCAAACTGCCCACACCCTTTGCGCCGGCTACAAGGCGCGCGAAGACAGCGATCGGGGAGGAAGGAACGGCGATGGGTCGACGCTTGCGTTGGATGCTGGTGCTCGTGATAAGCGTGGCTGCGGCTTCGCCGTCGCACGCGCGCAATACCGCGGCCCGAATTCTTCGCGTCGAGCAGGGCCTGCGCCCCCTCGCGATCATCGATGGCCGACCTCGGCAGAGGTGGACCATCGTCGAGCGCATGAAGCACTACAAGGTGCCGGGTGTGAGCATCGCCATGATCTCCGGCGGCAAGGTGGCGTGGGCGCGCGGCTACGGCGTCGCCTCAAACGGCAAGCCCGTGGATACCGAGACGCTGTTTCAGGCGGCATCCATCAGCAAGCCTGTGACCGCCCTGATGGTCCTGCGGCTTGTCGATGAAGGCACGCTGTCGCTCGACGAGGACGTGAACCTCAAGCTCCGGTCCTGGAAGGTGCCGGAGAACGAATTCACCAAGACCCAGAAAGTTACTCTGCGCCGCCTGCTCAACCACAGCGCGGGCCTCACGGTTCGCGGATTCGACGGCTATGCGGCGGGTGGGCCGGTGCCGTCGCTTCTCGATATCCTTGACGGAAGGAAGCCGGCCAACTCCGAGCCCATTCGCGTCGAAGCCGTTCCCGGCACGAAGTGGAGCTATTCCGGCGGCGGTTACGTTGTCGTTCAGCAACTCGTCACGGAGGTCACGGGAGAGTCCTTTCCGGAATTGATGCAGGAAGAGGTCCTCGGCCCGCTGGGTATGGTGCACAGCACGTTCCGGCAACCGTTGCCTGCAAGCCTCGCAGCCAATGCCGCCGCCGGTTACGACAGCGACGGCGCCATGATCAAGGGACGCTGGCACACCTACCCCGAGATGGCTCCGGCCGGTCTGTGGACCACGCCTTCCGATCTGGCGCGCGTCGTGCTCGAACTCCAGCACGGCGGCCAAATCCTGAAGCCCGCCACGCAACGCGGGATGCTCACCAAACTGCTCTACGATTACGGCCTTGGCATCGTCCTTGAAGACAAATCCGGCCGCACGTCGTTCTCGCACAGCGGCGGCAACGCAGGCTTCAACTGCAATCTGTTCGGCTATCTGGATGGCGGCGAAGGCGTCGTGGTCATGACCAACGGCGACAACGGCTGGCCTCTGATCGAGGAGATCATGCGCAGCATCTCCGCCGAATATCGCTGGGCCGACTACAAGCAGCGCAAGGTCATGCACGTCGCACCGGACACCCTTCAGGGCTATTGCGGCCGCTATGTCTTCCCATCCAAGAAGGAGATCGCCGTCACTTATGAGGACGGAAAGCTGTTCGCCTCGTATATGGGCGAAAAGAAATTCGAACTTCTTCCCGAAACGCCGACCGACTTCTTCACGACCGATTACCAATGGCCGCAAACGTTCCGCTTCATCCGCGCTGGCGATGACACCGTCGAGATGTCCCTCGGCAATAAGGTCGCAAAACGCCAAACAGCCGCACCATCGGAACGGCCGCAGTAGAACGACTCGGACGCCCGCTACCGGATTCCCGATCACCGCCAGAAGCTCCCGGCGCGTCAGCGGTTTATTGCGAAATTCGCCCGACATGGTGAAGGTCGCCATAGTCACCTCCAGCTTGTGGACGCCGCGCGTCGTCATGCGCTGATGCGGCGCTTGAAGGGGCGGCCCTTGCGGCCGCCCCCGGGCGGGCGGGGACAAGCCCCGCCCCTACATCGTTCAAACCACGCGATCGCTCTTCCGCGGGCCTCGGATCACGGACTACTGGTCACTGACCGCCCACCACGCCTTGCCGGTGCGCTACACCGTCTGCCCTGGGCGAACGGGAGCCGGCGTCGGCCACGGCGCCGCGGCGCGCCAGGCGCGGATCGCGTCGAGGGCGACGGCGGCCGCGGCGGCGCGGCGGGCATCCTTGTCGCGCGGCAGCTCCACCGGCGGGTCGGTCATCAGGCCCCACGCCGCGTTGGCGGGCTGGAAGCGATGCGCCGGGCGCTCGGTGAGGTGGCGGACGAGGCCGCCGTGCGCGGTCCACGTGGGCGGGGGCGGGAGCTCGAGCCCGCCGAGTTCGGCCGCCAGCGAGAGGCCGGCGAGGAGTCCGGTCGCCGCCGACTCGACGTACCCCTCAACGCCGGTGAGCTGGCCGGCGAGCCGCAACTGCGGGCGGACCTTAAGACAGAGCTGGGCGTCGAGGTGTTTCGGGGCGCAGACGAACGTGTTGCGGTGGATCATCCCGAGGCGCGCGAAGCGGGCGTGCTCGAGGCCGGGGATGAGGCGGAAGACGCGCTGCTGCTCGCCGTGCGTCATCCGCGTCTGGAAGCCGACGAGGTTCCAGTGCGCCGCCGCGAGGTCGTCGCGGCGCAGCTGCACGACCGCATAGGGGACCCGGCCGGTGCGCGGGTCGCGCAGTCCGACCGGTTTCATCGGGCCGTAGCGCAGCGTGTCATCCCCGCGCTCGGCCATCACCTCGACCGGGAGGCAGCCCTCGAAGTACGGCACGTCGCGCTCGAACGCCTTCTCCGGCACCGTCTCGGCGGCACGCAGCGCCGCCACGAACGCCAGGTAGCGCTCGCGGTCGAGCGGCGCGTTGAGGTAGTCGTCGCCGCCGCCCTTGCCGTAGCGCGAGGCGGCGAACAACGTCCCCATGTCGAGAGAGTCGGCGGCCACCACCGGGGCGATCGCGTCGAAGAACGACAGCGAACCCTCGCCGAGCAGCGCCTCCAGCGCCTGGTGCAACGCGTCCGAGGTGAGCGGACCGGTGGCCACGATGGCGGGACCGTCGGGGAGGGTGTGGACCTCCTCGCGGACGACCTCGATCGCCGGCTGCCCGGCGACCGCGTCGCGCACGGCGGTCGCGAACAGCTCGCGGTCGACCGCGAGCGCGTCCCCGGCCGGGAGCGCGGCCGCGCGCGCGGCGGCGATGATCAGCGAGCCCATCGCCTCCATCTCGCGCTTGAGCAGGCCGACCGCGTTGGCCGGGTTGTCGGAGCGCAGCGAGTTCGAGCACACGAGCTCGGCGAGGTCGCCGGTGCGGTGCGCCGGCGTCGGGACGGCCGGGCGCATCTCGACGAGGCGCACCGCGGCGCCGGCCGAGGCGAGCTGCCACGCCGCCTCGCAGCCGGCGAGCCCACCCCCGACGACGGTCACGATCGGCTCAGGCATCGTCACGTACCTTCGCGCGGGCCCGTCCGCCGCCACCCGCGCGAACCGGCGCTACTTGCCTCGCTTCACCGCTTTCGCGGGCTTCGCGGTCCGGGGTGCGGGCGTGGCCGCCTTCGCGGGTTTGGCCGCGCGGGCGGGGGTCTTTGCCGCCCGGGTCCTGACCTTGGCCGCCTTCGCCGGGGGCTTGCCCGCGCGGACCGCAGGCTCGGCCTCTCGAACCTTGGTCGGTTTCGGCGTCTGGACCTCGGTCTTCTCCGGTGCCCGGTCCCCGGTGCCCGGCGCCCCGTTCTCCGCGGGACCGCGGAAGCCGCACCCCTCCTTCGCGCACACCCACTCGACGCCGCGCCGCACCGTCGTCTTCTCCATCACGAACGGCGCGCCGCACTCGGGGCACGGCTGCGGCACCGGCTTGGCCGGGAGGGTGAACGAGCACTTGGGGTAGCGGTTGCACCCCCAGAAGCTGCGCCCCTTGCGCGAGCGCTTCTCGACGATCTCGCCCTCGCCGCACTCCGGGCAGCGCACGCCGGTCGGGGTGTTGGGGCTCGTCTTGCCCGTGATCAGCTTGCGGATCCCCTTGCACTCCGGGTAGCGCGAGCACGCCCAGAACTGGCCGAAGCGCGAGCGCTTGAGGACCATCGGGGCGTTGCAGTCAGGGCAGAGCGGCGCCTCGTCGGTCACGCCCGGCGCCCCGGGCTCGCGCGTCGTCTTGCAGGTGGGGTAGTTCGAGCAGGCGAGGTACTCGCCGTAGCGGCCGAAGCGCAGCAGCATCGGGGCGCCGCACGTCGGGCAGACCTCCTTGGTCGCCACCCCCTGACGCTTGACCGAGGTCATCTCGGCCTTGGCGCGCTCGAGGTCGGCGGTGAACGTCCGCCAGAACCCGGCCAGCGCCGTGCGCCACTCCAGCTTCCCCTCCGCGATCGCGTCGAGCTCCTCCTCCATGCGGGCCGTGTACGACTCGTTGATGAGGTCGCCGAACGAGCCCTGCAGCAGCCGGCTCACCAGCTTGCCGAGCTCGGTGGGGAAGAACGTTCCCTTCTGGCGCTCGACGTACGAGCGGTCGGCGAGCGTGGCGATGATCTGCGCGTACGTCGAGGGGCGGCCGATGCCGTTCTCCTCCAGCGCCTTGACCAGCGTCGATTCGGTGAAGCGCGGCGGCGGCTGGGTGAACTTCTGCGCCGAGAGGAACTCCTCGAGCGCCAGCGTCTCGCCCTCGGTGA
>JAKAFI010000182.1 GCA_021818005.1 Acidobacteriota bacterium
GCGGTCACCGCTGGTGGCGCGTCACGGCGCTTGACAGCAGCGGTCACCCATCCTATATTTCGCAATATGACGAAGTCGTGGCACACGATCCCGCGCCCTCGCACCCATGCGCACACATCGGGAGCCGCCTGATGGACCAGCTGCTGCAGTCGCTGGCCGCCAGCGCCGCATCGGCGCCGCCGCTGGTGATGCTGCTGCTCGTCTTCCTCGGCGGCGTCGTCTCCTCGGCGAGCCCGTGCGTGCTCGCGGCGGTGCCCCTGGTCATCGCCACGGTCGGCGGTGGCGCCACGTCGCGCGGGAGGGCGGTGGCGCTCACCGCCGCGTTCGTCACCGGCCTGGCGCTGTGCTTCACCGCCCTGGGTGCGATCGCCGCCCTCACCGGCTCGCTCATCGGCGACGTGAGCTGGCTCTGGAAGGCGCTGCTCGCGGCCGTTCTGATCGTCATGGGGCTGCACCTCGCCGGCGTGATCACGCTGCCGCTGCCGCAGCTCGACGGGCGGCGGTTCCGCGGCGCCGGAATCGCCGGGGCGTTCGGCCTCGGGGCCCTGACCGGCACGCTGTCGTCGCCGTGCGCGACGCCGATCCTCGCCGTCGTGTTGTCGCTGGTGGCGTTCAACCACCAGCTCGTGTGGGGCACGGCGCTGCTCGCCGCCTACTCGCTCGGCCACGTGGCGCTGCTGTTCGCGGCCGGCGCCGCCTCGGGGTTCGCCGCGTCGTACCTGGGCAGCCGCGCCGCGCTCTGGGCGAAGCGGCTGCACCAGGTGTTCGGGGTGGTTCTGGCCGGGATCGGGGTCGGCCTGCTGGTTTCGCTCGCCCATTACCTGTTCAGCTGATCGAAGACGACGACGTTGGCTTCCGAAGGAGGAGACTACTGATGAAGACCCCACTTGCAGCGCTGGCCGTCACCCTGATCGCCGCGACCGTGACGGCGAACGACCTCGGTTTCGACGCGCGCGTCTCGACGGCGCGCCGGCACATGCGCGCCGCGTGCCAGGCGGTGCAGCAGATTCCCAAGGCGGCCGGCGCCGACGCCGCCAAGCTGGAGCAGACGGCCGCCCGCGAGGTCGCCGCGGCCGTTGACGAGTGGACGGCACTTGTGAACGCGTTCTCGACCACGCCACCGGCCGGGTACGCGGGCGATCCCGGCTGGGCGCAGCGCCTGGAGGATGTGCGACTCGACCTGGTCCGCATGCAGCGGGAGGTCGCCGACCAGCAGTGGCGGCCGGCGTTCCTCGCCTGCGCGCACGCCTGCACGTGGATCACCATGATGCACGAGGCCAACGGCGTGACCCTGGCGGTCGACGCCATGGCGACGTTGCGCAGGAAGGTGGGCTTCCTCAAGGGCCTCCTCGCCTCCGCCGCGCCGGAACGCGCCCGCCCGCTCGTCAGGGAGGTCATGGCCGCGCGCGACGCCGTCCTGCTGGCGCCGCCGCCCGGCAAGGCGACCCGCGACGCATACGTCGCGGCCCTACCGGAGCTGTCGAGCGCGGTGGACGCCGTCGCCGCCGCCGCGAGGACCGGCGCTGACCTCAAGCCTTCGGCGACCGCGCTGGCCGCCGTCGTCGAGCGCGTCTATGAACTCTCGCTGTAAGCGTTGGAGCCTCGCCGCGTCCCTGGCCCCGAACCCGCAACCACGACCCGGTGCACCCGGCACCAGGAGGAGGAGCCCAGATGCATAGCAAACCGCTGTTGCTCGCCGCGACCGTCCTGAGCGCGACGGTCGCTACAGGCCAGACCCTTGTCCGCGCTCATCTGCGTGGCGGGACGCCGGCCCGCCAGGCCGTCGTGGCCGAGCTCACGGCGCGGCTGCAGGCAGCCTACGGCAACGCCGCCGGCAACCAGAACCTCTACATCGGCAGCGAGTTCTGCCTCGCCTGCCACACCCAGTACCAGAGCTGGAAGAACACCAAGCACGCCGAGACGCTGCGCCGTCCGATGACGCAGTACTCCATGGTCGTCGGCCGCGGCGTCACCGCCGACTACGACCGCAACGGGGTGGACGACTTCATCCAGGGGCTCGACTTCAACCAGATCAGCTCGGCGTGGGACCCCTGGAAGCCGAACGCGCCCAAGCTCGCGGTGAAGAACGGCCAGTACACGATCACGATCGGCCAGGTCGAGATGCCGGTGGTGTTCGTCATGGGCGGCACCGGCGAGTGGCGGGAGCGCTACGGCGTGCGCATCCCCGCCAGCGACAGCCCGTCCGGGTACTCGGACGAGATCTACACCTCGCCCGTCCAGTTCAACGCCGAGCCGAACTCGTACCAGCCGTACAAGCCCGAGATGTGGTACGGCGCGGACAAGCAGCCGCTGGTCGCGCCCGGCATGACTCGCGCCCAGATCGCTACCGCCGCCAAGTTCTCGTTCTCGAAGAACTGCGTCGGCTGCCATACCACGGGGATCCGGTCGCTGGGCAAGACGGCGCAGGGGGAGTGGAGCTTCCGCCCGTACAGCGCCGTGCTGTACCAGGCCGACGATCCCGCCTACTTCGACTACGACGGCGACGGCCAGCCCGATCTGCTCGGGGTCGGCTGTGAGGACTGCCACGGGCCGGGCGGCCGGCACGTGATGGGCGGCGGCGATCCCGCCAAGATCGTCAACCCGGCCAAGCTCGGCCAGACGCAGGCGAACGAGATCTGCGGCCGCTGTCACAACCGCGTCCGTTCGGTCCCCAACAACACCTACGCCTGGCCGTACAACGACGCGACCAACACGGAGTGGCTCCCGGCCACGGCCCCGCTCGCCGACTACTTCCTCAACGCGAACGTGCTCTGGCCGGACAACGAGACGTCGTACGAGCACAACCAGAAGTACAGCGAGTTCAACCGCTCGGCGCACGTCAGCAACCCGTACGAGAAGATGGTGTGCACGACCTGCCACGACCCGCACGCCCCCGCCAACCACGGGCAGATCCGCACCTCGCTCGAGGTCGGCGGGCAGCAGGTGACGACCACCGACGCCGACGACACACTGTGCCTCGCATGCCACGCCGGCCATGGGCCGTTTGCCTCGCTGTCCACGGCGCAGATCGCCGGCGCGGCCGATAACCGCGCTGCGATCGGTACGGTGGTCGAGGCGCACGCGCACCACCCGTACGGGCCGGAGCGGGCGATGGGGCTGTCGCGGTGCAGTCGCTGCCACATGGCCCCCGTCGCCGCCGCCGAGCACGAGTCCGTGCACCTGTCGCACACCTTCTTCGTGGTGCCGCCGGAGAAGACGCTCAAGTACCAGGCGCAAGGCGGCATGCCGAACTCGTGCGCGGTGTCGTGCCACAGCGAGTACGTCAACCTGTTCGGGCTCGGGCTCGACCCGAGCATCACGGTGTGGAACCAGCCGTTCGACGTCGCCACGGCGACGGTCCTCATGCAGTACTACGGGCCGACCGGCACGTGGTGGGTGAAGACGTTGCAGTAGTGCGTAGGTCACGGTGGCTCGGCGCGGCCGGGCCACCCCTGGGGGGGAAGCCCCGGCGGCGCGCCGCGCCGCCGGGGCGTTGCAACCAAACCGTGCGCGCCGCCGTGAGGCCCGGTCACGACCGGGTCCCCGGCCGCGGCGGCGGGCGCGGCTGAGAACAGAGGTCAGACCATGTGGATCGTAAGACTCGCGCTGCGGCGGCCGTACACCTTCGTGGTGGCGGCGCTGGTGCTCCTGCTCCTGGCGCCGTTCGTCATTCAACGGACGCCCAAGGACATCTTCCCCGCGATCGACATTCCGGTCGTGAGCGCCGTGTGGACGTACAACGGCCTGAGCGCCCAGGAGATCGAGCAGCGCATCGTGTACAACCACGAGCGCATGATCTCCGCGATCGTCGACAACATCGAGCACATCGAGTCGACCGCCTACAACGGCGCCGGGGTGATCAAAGTGTTCCTGCGCGAGGGGGCCTCGGTGGACGCCGGCGTGGCGCAGATCACCGCGACCGGCCAGGCGATCCTGCGCCAACTGCCGCCCGGCATCACGCCGCCGATCATCCTGCGGTACAACGCCTCCACGGTCCCCGTGCTGCAGTACAGCTTCGCGAGCACGAAGTTCTCCGAACAGGAGTTGCAGGACATGACGTTCAACCAGGTGCGGGTCGGCCTGATGAACGTGCGCGGGGCGTCGATGCCGTACCCCTACGGCGGCAAACCGCGAGTGGTCGCCGTGGACCTCGATCTGACCGCCCTCAAGGCCAACGGACTCGCCCCGATCGACGTGGTCAACGCGCTCAACGCGCAAAGCCTCATCCTGCCGAGCGGCACGGCGAAGATCGGGCGCACGGAGTACGACGTCGCGCTCAACAGCAGCCCGACCGTGCTGGACGAGCTCAACGACCTGCCGGTCAAGACGGTGGGCGGCACCGTGCTCAAGGTGCGCGATGTGGCGTTCGTGCACGACGGATACATGCCGCAGCAGAACGTCGTGCGCCTCGACGGGGTGCGCGGCGTGTTGCTGACGGTGCTCAAGAGCGGCACCGCTTCGACGCTCGACGTGGTGCGCGGCATCAAGGCTTCCATGCCTCGGGTCCTGAGCACCCTGCCGAAGGAACTCCAGGCCAAGGAGTTCGCGGACCAGTCGCTGTTCGTGCGGGCGGCGATCAGCGGCGTCGTCCGCGAGGGGGTGATCGCCGCGGCGCTCACCGCGCTCATGGTCCTGCTTTTCCTCGGCGCCTGGCGCGGCACGGTGATCATCGCGATCTCGATCCCGCTCTCGGTGCTCGCCTCGATCATCACGTTGAGCGCCTTGGGCGAGACGATCAACCTGATGACGCTCGGCGGCCTGGCCCTGGCGGTCGGGATCCTGGTCGACGACGCCACCGTCGAGATCGAGAACGTGCACCGGCAGATGGCGCTCGGCAAGCCGACGGTGCAGGCGATCCTCGACGGCGCGCAGGAGATCGCGCTGCCGGCGTTCGTCGGCACGCTGTGCATCTGCATCGTGTTCGTGCCGATGTTCTTCCTCACCGGCACGGCGCGCTACCTGTTCGTGCCGCTGGCCGAGGCCGTCGTCTTCGCCATGCTGGCGAGTTACGTCCTGTCGCGCACGCTGGTCCCCACGCTCGTGATGTGGTTCTACCGCCACCACGCCTACCACGGCCACCTCGTCGAGACCGAGTCGGCGGCGGCGTGGCAACGCCCGTTCGTGGCGGTGCAGGCTGGGTTCGAGCGCGGTTTCGCCCGCTTCCGCGACGGGTACCGGCGCTGGCTCGGGGCGGTGCTTCGCCGCCGTCTTGCGTTTGCCGCCGTGTTCGTCGTCTTTTGCGCCGCGAGCCTCGGGCTGGTCGCTTTCCTGGGCCAGGACTTCTTTCCCGCGGTGGACGCGGGGCAGATCCGACTTCATTTTCGCGCCCCCAGCGGGACCCGGATCGAGGAGACCGCCAGGCTCGCCGACGAGGTCGAGGCCGTGATCCGGCGCGAGATCCCTCCCCGCGAGATCAACGGCATCCTCGACAACATCGGCCTGCCCTGGGGCGGCATTCCGCTCACCTACATCGACAACGGCCTGGTGGGTTCGGGCGACGCCGACATCCTGGTGTCGTTGCAACGGCGCCACCGGCCCACCGAGGCGTACGTGCGGCAGCTGCGCCTCGTGCTCAACCGCGAGTTCCCGGGGGTGACGTTCTACGCCCTCCCCGCCGACATCGTCAGCCAGACGCTCAACTTCGGTTTGCCGGCGCCGTTCGACATCCAGATCTCGGGGCGCGACGTCACGGCGAACCGCGCGATGGCACACCGCCTCGGCAGCCAGTTGCGGCGGATCGCGGGGGTGGTCGACGTGCGGGTGCAACAGCCCGCGGACCTGCCGCGGCTCGCGTTCGCCGTCGACCGGACCAAGGCGTCCGAGGTGGGGCTTACCGAGCGCGACGTCGCGAACTCCGTCCTCCTGACCCTGAGCGGCAGCAGCCAGGTGCAGACGATGTACTGGCTCAACCCGAAGAACGGCGTGCAGTACCTGATCAACGCCCGGGTGCCGCAGCACGTGAGCGACTCGATGGCGGCGCTGCAGACGATTCCGGCCAACGGGGGCCGACCCGGCCAGGGTCCGCAGCTGCTCGCCAACCTCGCCTCGGTCCATCGCACGGCGGTCGCCCCGGTCGCGAACCATTACAACGTGATGCCGGTGATCGACGTGCTCGCCGGGGTGAGCGGGCGCGACCTCGGCGGCGCGCTCCGCGACATCGAGCCGGTCCTCGCCCGGGCGAGGAAGGAGCTGCCGCGCGGCACGTTCATCTGGATGCGCGGGCAGGCCGCGACGATGACCTCGAGCTTCGCCGGCATCGGGGTCGGCCTGGCGATGGCGGTCGTCCTCGT
>JAKAFI010000183.1 GCA_021818005.1 Acidobacteriota bacterium
GAGGTTGGCATCTTCCGGATGCCGGTTCGAATCTACTCTCAAGTTGGGTAACATACAACAGCACACAAACGGGAGATCACCGGCTGCCCGTGCGCGGTGGGAGCCCGTCTGTTTCACTCCTCTTGGTTTGTGCGGCGGGCTTGCACCTCCGCGAAGGACCTTTCCGGTCCCCCTGGAGCGGGTCTTATAGTCGGGTCGGGGCGAAAAGTCAAGGACGGCGCGCCCGGGGCGCCGCTTCCGGATCCCGGGGGCGCCATCCCCTCGAGGTTGCGCCGCATGCGGGGAAGGTCGAGCCGGCCCAGCGGCGTGCCGGCCGACAGCGCGGCCCACTCCGGTGCCCGGATCAGCCCGAGCTGACGGCGGCTCAACGCGGCCAACTGCGGCCGCGACGCGAGCGGCGCCGCACATGCCGGTCGCGCGCGGCGGTTCCAGGGGCAGGCGTCCTGACACGAGTCACAACCGAACAGCCGGTCGCCGAGTGACGGGAGGACAGCAGTGGGGAGCGGCCCGCGGTGCTCGATCGTCGCGTACGCCAGGCAGCGGCGCGCGTCGAGGCGGCGCGGCGCGGTGAGAGCGCCGGTCGGGCAGGCGTCGAGGCAGGCGGAACAGGTGCCGCAGTGGTCGTTCTCCGGTCGGTCGGGCGGGAGCTCGACGTCGGTGACGAGCTCGCCGAGCAAGGTCCAGCTGCCGAGCGTGCGGTTGACCAGACAGGTGTTCTTGCCGATCCAGCCGAGGCCGGCCCGCGCGGCGAGCTCCTTCTCCAGCACCGGTGCCGCGTCCACCGCCGGCCGCCACGACGCTGCGGGGACGCGGTCGGCGAGGAACCTCCCGAGGCGCAGGAGCCGTTTGCGGATGACGCGGTGGTAGTCCGGCCGGCGGGCGTAGGCCGCAACCGAGACCGCGTCGTCCGGACCGGCGGGCGGGGTGCCGGGCGGGTCGTTGTAGCTCATCGCGACGCAGACGACGCTGCGAGCGCCGGGGAGGAAGCGTCGTGGGTCGAGTCGCACGTCGGTGTTGCGTGCGAGGTACGCCATCGTCCCGTGACAGCCCTCCGCCAGCCAGCCGACGAGGTGCCGCCCGCCGGCCGGAGGTTCGGCGCTGGTGACCCCGGCGAGCGCAAAGCCGAGCTCGCCCACCGCGAAGCGCTTGATCTCGGCGGCCAACTCGGCGCTCACCCGGGCAGTGTAGCGGACGGCGTACACTGCCGCCGTGCTGATGAGCGTCTTGACCGCGGCGGCCGTCGCCGCCGTTCTCACACCGCACCAGGTGGTTTTCGTCGACACCGCAGTGCCCGCGGTCGTGCGCAGCGTGCCGCTGCCGGGCGATGCGCTCGCGGCGTTCGCCGCGCCCGACGGCCGCATCGTGGTGCCGCTCGGCGGCAGCGCGGGAACGGCGGTGGTCACCGTTTCGGGCGCGGTGGAGCGCTGGCCGGGGCGGGTCTTTCCACTCTTCTTCCGCGAGGCCGACCGGATGTACGTGGTGTTGCCGCATCGGCTCGCGACGCTGTCGTACCCCGAGCGCATCCTGCTGGAGCGCATCCCGCTCGCGGGTGTCGAGGGGGCGAGGCGCGCCGCCTGCTCCAACGACGGCCGCCTGGTGGCGGTCGTTCCCGACCCGGGTGGGCACGAACTCGTGCTCGTGCCCGCGCTCGAGGAGGGGGCGCCGTTCCGTGTCGAGCTCGGCGGTGAGCCGGGCCTCGTCGAGCTCGCGCCCGACGGAATGTACACCATCGTGGCCGTCGATAGCCGCTCGCTCGAGCTGGTGATCCCGGGCCAGCAGCGCAGCGTGCGCGGGGCCGTCACCTTTGCCGGGACCGTGCAGGCCCTCGCGGCCGGGAAGGATGCCCGCGACGTCCTCGTCGGGCTCTCCGGGCCGGTCGGCGGCGAAGTGGTCGGTGTGCGGGTCCAGGCCGGCAAGCGGGAGCCGCTGCGGATCGTGTTCCGGGCCGCGCTTGCGGCCGGAGTGACGGCGGTGGCGAGCGTCGGCGAGGAGATCGCGGCTGTGGCGGGTGACAATCTCGTGATGCTTTCCGGCAACGGTCGGCGCACGCTCCGGCGGGTGTCCGTGGCCGGGGCCTGCGGTCTGGCCATGGTGCCGAACGATGTCCGGACGACGGTTCCGCAGTGGAGCGATGCGGCAGCCCCGTGAGGCCGCGTCGGCAGCCGGCGCGCGGACGCCGGTAGAATTGGTGGTTCGGAGGTGTCGGTGAGGCGAGGCCTGGTTGTCACTCTCTTGGTTGGTTGCGTGTTGGCGGCGGTCCCGTCCCGAGGCGCGGAACCCGCGCCCGGCAAGGGCGATCAGATGAGCGCCGAAAGCCTGGCGCTCGTCGCCGAGGCCCAGATGCGACTCGCCGCCGGTGAACTCTCCGAAGGCCTCAAGCTCTTCCGCCGCGCGGTCGCGCTCGACCCCGACAGCGGGGCGCTCGCCGAAGAGTTCGGGCTGGCGCTGGCGGACGCCGGGATGGGCGACGAGGCGGTCAAGCAGCTCGAGCGCGCACCCGAGCTCACGGCCGGCGGCGAGGCGGCGCTCGGAATGCTCCTGGCCCAGGCGGCGCAGACCCCCGAGCAGCTGAAGGCCGCGCTGCCGCACCTCGAGCGCGGTGTGAGCGCGGTGCCGCAGGGGGGGCAGGCGCGGATGGTGCTGGCCCAGTCGCTGCTCCGCCTCGGCAACGGCGCCGAGGCGTGGCCGCAGGTGCAGGCGCTGCTCGAGGAGCGCCCGGACGACCCGCGGGTGTGGTTGATGGCGGGCGAGACGCTGCGCCAGACCGGCAAGTTCGACGATGCCGCCGCCTACCTCAAGCGGGCCGCGGCCGTCCCCGAGCTGCGTCAGCACGCCACCCTGGAGCTGGTGGACACGCTCGCCAGCGCGCGCAAGTTCAAAGAGGCGGCGGACACGCTCGGCGAGCTGCTGAAGAAGGACGGCAGCACGCTCGCGGGGATGGCGCGGTGGGCGACGCTGCTGGCGCGCGCCGGCGACCGCGCGAAGGCACGCGAGGTGCTCGACAAGGTGCTGGCGGGCGACCCGAACCAGCGCGACGCGCTGCTCCTGAAGGCGATCCTGGACGCCGGCGACGGCCACCTCGACGCGGCGGAGGCGCTCTACCGCCGCGCCCACGCCGCCTACCCCGACGACCCCGACGTCACGATGGGGCTGGCTCGCCTGCTCGTCGACATGCACCGCCTCCCCGAGGCCAGGACGTTGCTCAACTCGGTCTGGCAGCAGATCGAGGAGCAGAAGATCACCGGCCCTGAAGCCACGCTCGAGGTCGCACAGGAGCGGGCCGCGCTGGAGCTGCTCGACCACCGCCCCGACGCCGCCCTGCCGTGGCTGCAGAAGTGCGGGAGCGGGCCGATGGAGCGGCGCACCCTGGCGCTGTGGGGCGAGTACTACCGCCTGCGGGAGGCCTGGCGCGAAGGGCTGGCGTTCCTGCGCGGCGCCAAGGTCGGGGACGACCCGGCGGCGGCGCGCCTCGAACGCGCCATGTTCGCCGAGTTCTCGATCGCTGCGGGCGACGACGCGGCGGCGAAGCCGGTCCTGGACAAGCTGCTGGCCGGCGACGAGGACGACGTCGTCGCCGGGCTCGGTGTCCTCGACCAGAGGCGGCGCTACGCCGAAGCCGTCGCGCGCGCCCGTGCCGCTCTCGCGCGACTCGGCGACGTCCCGGCGGTGCAGTTCGCGTACGCCGCCGCGCTCGAGCGCTCGGGGGCGTGGGACGAAGCGGTGACGCAGTTCAAGAAGCTCCTCGCCAAACAACCCGACAACGCGGCAGCGCTCAACTACCTCGGGTTCATGTTCGCCGACAAGGGCGTCCATCTCGACGAGGCGCGGGAGATGCTCGTCAAGGCGGTGCAGCTCGACCCGTCGTCGGGGGCGTTCCAGGACTCGCTCGGCTGGGTGTACTACAAGCTCGGGGACCTCGACCGGGCCGAGAAGTACCTCACCGAGGCGGCTCGCCTCGATCCGTTCGACGCCACGGTGCAGGAGCACGTCGGCGATCTCCTGCGCGCCCGTGGCGACCGCGCCCGGGCCGCGGAGGCGTACCGCCGAGCGCTGGCGAACAAGCCCGACGAGGAGGGGCAGAAGGAGCGGATCGAGAAGAAGCTCGCCGAGGTCGCGGGTGGGACGCCGTAGCGTCGCGTTGCTGGCGGTCGTGGCGGCGGCGGCCGGGTGCCGGCACGCGGCGCCCCCGGCGGCGCCGCTCCCGGCCGGGTGGCGGACGCTGACCGAGGCCCCTCGTCCGTTCTCGGCGCTGTACCGCCTCGCCTGCTGCGGCCACCGGGGGCTGGTCCTCACCGTGCGCGGCGACGGCGAGCGGCTGGCGCTGGCGGTCGCGGTGCCCCCCGGAGGGACGGCGCTTTCGGCGTGGGTCGGCCCCGACGGCGGCTTCGTTCGCCGTGAGAAGACCGGTTGCCGCGAGCCGCTGGCGCCGGGGGAGCTGCCGCTCGGTGGCGGCGCGTCGCTGCCGCTCGACCCCGCGCTCGCGGCGCTGCTCCTGACCGGCCGGCTCCCCGCCGACGCGCGGGAGGTGCCGCTCTCGCCGGGGTGGGTGGAGGCGGCCTCCGGGGGCTACCTGTGGCGCGCGCAGGTGGCCGGCCCCGAGCCGCACTGGACGCGAGTCGTGGTGGCGCGCTCGGGCGGCGGGACGCCGTTGACGGTCGTGCGGCGCGACGAGGTCGGCGCCGTGCCGCATCGGCTCGAACTGTCGGTGGGATCTACCGCAGCCGAGCTCGACCTGCAGGCGTGGCGTCCGGACGCGCCGCCGTCGCCGCCCGCCTGGCTGTCGGCGCCGCCGTGCGAGGCCCGCCCGTGACCGTGCGGATCGCGTGCCCGGCCAAGGTGAACCTGCACCTCGAGGTTCTGGGCCGGCGCCGCGACGGCTACCACGAGCTGCGCACCGTCTTCGCGCCGGTCGGTGTGTGGGACGAGCTGGCGCTCGATCCGGCCCCGGCCGGGGTGTTCGAGGTGAGCGTCGAGCCGCCCGGCGCCGCGCCGGAGAGTGCGGACAACCTGGCGCTGCGGGCGGCGCGTGCGCTCGCCGGTGCGCTCGGGCTTGCCCGCGGCGTTCGCCTGGCGCTGCGCAAGCGGATCCCCGCCGGCGGCGGCCTCGGCGGCGGCTCCGCGGACGCGGCCGCGGCGCTGGTCGGCGCCGCCCGGCTGTGGCGCGCCGAGGTGGCTGTGGCGGAGCTGGCCTCGCTCGCGGCCGGGCTCGGCGCGGACGTGCCGTACTTCCTGACCGGCGGCGTCGCGTGGGGCGTCGGCCGCGGCTCCGAGCTGTCGCCGTTGCCGGACCTGCCGCCCTGGTGGGTGGTGCTGCTCCCGGGGCCGGCGCCGATCTCGACCGCCGAGGTGTACCGGGTGCTCGACGCCGAAGCGGTGGACGCGAGCACGGACTCTGCGATATACCGGTGGGTGACCGGCGGCGGCGAGCTCCCGCTCCGCCACTGCCGCAACGACCTGCAGGCGACGGTCGAGGAACGCTGGCCCGAGGTGCGGGATCGGTTACAGCGGCTGCAGGAGACGGAGCCGATGCTGGCGATGCTGTCCGGCAGCGGCGCAACGGTGTTCGCGCTGTACCGCGACGAGAGCGAGGCCCGCATGGCCGGCCGTGCGCTGACGGCGCTGCGGCCCCTGGTGGCTCCGCTCCTCGGACGAGCGGCGTCGGCGCTGCGGCCGTCGGACGGAGAGGGGTGAGCGATGGAGATCAGCGAGGTTCGCATCAACTTGAACAAGGGCGGCAAGGTGAAGGCGTTCGCCCAGGTCGTGTTCGACGGGTGCTTCCTGGTCGGCGACATCCGTGTGCTCGAGGGCAAGGAGGGGATGCTGTACGTCGCGATGCCGTCGCGGCGGCTGCGCAACGGCTCGTTCCGCGACATCGCCCACCCGCTCAACGGCGACACGCGCAAGCATCTGGACGAGGCGATCCTGGCCGAGTACGCACGGGTCATCGGCGAGCGCGGGCCGAACGGGGACGGGTCGGGTGGCAGCCGCGCGCAGCAGATCTCGGGGCGCCTGCTCGGAGACAAGTTCTGGACCGACGAGGAGAGCGAGGAGGAGTAGGCACGCGCCGTCCGCGCTGGACAGGCGCCGATCGCCCGGATAGACTTCTGGCCCGACTGGGGCGTCGGCAAATGGATAAGCCACGGGACTTTGGATCCCGCATGTGCAGGTTCGAGTCCTGCCGCCCCAGCCAGATCGCCGTGTGAGGAGCGCATGCACGAGAATCGACCGTTGGTCGTCCTTT
>JAKAFI010000184.1 GCA_021818005.1 Acidobacteriota bacterium
GGTTGCCGCCGGTCTGATACCCGTAGAAGTCGTTGTTCGAGCTGGCGCCGTCGATGTTGTAGTCGGTCGACAGCGAGCGCGCGCCGTTGGCGGTGATCGCGCCGTCGTACGAGGCGCCGGTGACGCCGGGGGTCAGCACGGCCAGGCTGCGGAAGTCACGACCGAGGAGCGGCAGCGTGTCGATCTGCCGGCTCGTCACCGACTGGGTCAACCCGGTCTGTTGCGTGTCGATGAGCGGCGCGGCCGCCGAGACCGACACCTCCTCCGAGACCTGCGGAACCAGCTCGAGGTCGGCTCTCGTCGTGCTGCCGAGGAGCACGGTCGTGTGCGACACGGTGGCCTTGCCCAACCCCTGCAGCTCGGCCTCGACCTTGTAGGTGCCGGGCGACAGCAGGTTGAACGAGTACTCGCCGTTGTTGTCGGTGTACGTCGTGCGCTTCTGGCTGGTGTCGGGGTTGGTCGCCGTGACGGTCACCCCGGGCAACCCCGCGCCCGCCTTGTCGCGCACCTTGCCGGCGATCGCGCCGGTGGTGTAGTTGGCCGACTGGGCGAACGCCGTGACGGCCACCAGGGCCGTGCACAGCAACGCCGCGAACATGGATCGAACACGAATGAACATTGCGCTCCTCCTCACTCCAGATTTGTGCAGGCTGTTGACCGCGAACGTCACACCCGCCGGCGTGCCGCCGTCGGGGTGCCAGGCCGAACCCGGGATCCGGGCGTCCACACCGGAACGCGTCACGGCCGCATCGGTGCGGCCGGGCCCACGACCGGCAGCAAAGAAACCGCCGTTCACCTCCACGGGAAACACCACCGCTTCCGCATCCGGCACCATCCTCCGTTTGTCGCCCGAGAGTCTACAAAGAGACACCGGTGTTGACAAGCCCCAACAATTGGAGACAAATTCTCAACTTTGTCGGACTTTCGCGACCAGCCTGTGTCTACACGGAACAACCGCAGGCGCTGCCGTGCTCCCGGGGCGCGCTGTGCGGGCCAGGCCGGAGGGGGAGCTGGCGCGGCCCGGATTACGACCCGGAGGCGACGCACCGTGGCCGGGACGGCGCCCGCCTATACTCCCCGGCCATGGACCTCCCGGTCGCCGGAGCGCTGGCGGTCTACGCCGTGGCGTTGCTCGTGATCGGCCGGCGCGCGCGCGCGGCCGGGAGGCTCGAGTACCTCCTCGCCGGCCGCCGGCTGACCACGCTGCCGTTCGTCGCGACGCTGGTGGCGACCTGGTACGGCGGCGTGCTCGGCGTCGGGGAGTACTCGTACCGCTACGGGATCTCCAACTGGCTCGCGATGGGGGTGCCGTACTACCTGGCCGCGCTCCTCTTCGCGTTCTGGCTGGCGCGCCCGGCGCGCGCCAGCGCCGCGCTGTCGATCCCGGACCAGCTCGTCGCCGCCTATGGCCCCGCCGCCGGACGTGCGGGGGCGTTGCTGGTGCTCCTGCTCGCGGTCCCCGCGGCGTACGTGCTCATGCTCGGCGAGCTGCTCAAGATCTACCTCGGCACGCCGCTCCTGTGGGGGGTGCTCGCCGGCACCGCGTTCACGATCGTCTACGTGGCCTCGGGCGGGTTCCGCTCGGTCGTCAGCACCAACGTGCTGCAGTTCGTGCTCATGTACCTCGCGTTCATCATCGTGTTGCCGGTCGCGCTGCACGCCGCCGGAGGGTTCTCCGGCGTGTGGGCCGCGCTCCCGCCCGCGAGCCGCAGCTGGGACGGCGGCCTCGGGGCGCAGGCGGTGCTGGTCTGGTACTTCATCGCGATGCAGACGCTGGTCGAGCCGACGTTCTACCAGCGCTGCTACGCCGCCGAGACGCCGGCGGTCGCCCGCCGCGGCGTGCTGATCTCGGTCGCGTTCTGGGTGCTGTTCGACTTCCTCACGACGTTCACCGGGCTCGCCGCCCGGGCGCTGCTGCCGCACCTCGCCGACCCGGTGCTCTCCTACCCGGAGCTGGGACGGCTGGTCCTGCCCCCGCTCGCCAACGCGCTGTTCGCCGTCGGCCTGTTCGCGACCGTCATGTCCACGGTCCACTCCTACCTGTTCCTGGCGGCGGCGACGATCGGCCACGACGTCGCGCCGGAGCTGGCGGCGCGCGTGGACGAGCGGCGCTGGACGGTGGCGGGCCTGGTGCTGGCGGGCGGCGCCGCCGCCGCGCTGGCGCTCGCGCTGCGCAGCGTCATTGCAATCTGGCACGACGTCGGCAGCATCGTGACCTCGGCGCTGCTCCTCCCGCTGGCGCTCTCGCACGCCCCGGAGCGCGCCAGGTTCCGTCGCAGCTGGGCCGCGGCGGCGATGGCCGCGACGGCCGCGGTGGCGACGGGTTGGATCCTCGCCCGCTCCGCGGGGCGCTACCCGCTCGGTGTCGAGCCGATCTTCCCCGCGCTCGCCGTGTCGGCGGCGGCCTGGCTCGCCGACCACGCGCTGCGGCGCCGGGCCTAACGCATCGAAGCCGGCGACGAGCCCGCCCGCAGCTCGGTCAGCTTCGCTCGCACCGCCTCGGCGTGCCCCGCGGCCTTGACGTTCGGCCAGCGGTACGCGACGGTCCCGCGCGGGTCGATCAGGACGGTCGAGCGGATCACCCCGACCGACGGGCGGCCGTAGCTCGTCTTCTCGCCCCAGGCGCCGTAGCGCTGCATCACGGCGTGGTCCGGGTCGGAGAGCAGCGTGAGCTTCAGGCCGTGCTTGGCGATGAACGCCCGGTGGCTCGCGGGCGTGTCGGGGCTGCAGCCGAGCACCACCGCGTCGAGGCCGACGAACGCCGCGACCCCGTCGGTGAACTCGCACGCCTCGGTTGTGCACCCGGGCGTGTCGTCCTTCGGGTAGAAGTAGAGCACGACCCACCGGCCGGCCAGACCGGAGAGCGCCACCGCGCGGCCGTCCTGGTCCGGCAGCGTGAACCCTGGCGCCTGGTTACCGACATCGAGCCCGATCTTCGCCATCGTCGCCTCCCGTGTCCCGGCAACACAGAGGCGGCCGGCCGGCTTCCCGCGCCCCGCCGCGGCCGGCCGCGCCCGGGAATCGAGCGCTCGGCTACCATGATCGCCATGACCCGCCTGGTCGGAAAGGTCGTCTGGATCACCGGCGCGAGCTCGGGCATCGGCGAGGCGGTCGCCCTCGAGGCCGCCCGCGGCGGCGCCGCCCTGATTCTCTCGGGACGCCGGCGCGACGCACTCGAGCGCGTCGCGGCCGCCTGCGTGGCCGCCGGGTCCGCGCGCACGGCGCTCCTCCCGTTCGACCTCGCCGACGCCCAGGCCCGCGCGGCGGCGTGCGACCTCGCGCCGTCGCTGCTCGGGCCGATCGACATCGTGGTCCTCAACGCCGGGGTCTCCCAACGCGCGACGTTCCTCGACACCGCGCCCGAGGTCTTCGATCGCGTGATGCACGTCGACTTCACGGCTCAGGCGGACATCGTCCGGCGTTGCCTCCCCGCGATGGTCGCGCGGCGCTCGGGGTGCCTGCTGGCGATCGCGAGCGTCGCCGGCCTGGCGGGGGCACCGCGGCGGCCGGCGTACTCCGCGGCCAAACACGCGCTCGCCGGTCTCTTTCAGAACCTGCGCGCCGACCTCGTCGGCTCCGGGGTGCGGATCGTGACCGTCTACCCCGGGTTCGTGCGCACTGCCGTGGACCGCAACGCGCTCGCCGGCGACGGTACGCCGGCCGGCGTCGAGGACCCGGATGTCGCGGGCGGCTTCGACCCCGCCCCCGTCGCGCGCCGGATCGTGCGCGCGGCGCTGTCTGGGGCGGTCGAGGTCCGGGTCGCGTTCGACGTCAGGATGCGCCTCGGCGTGTTTCTCTCCCGCCACGCCCCCGCGCTCTGGGCTTCCCTCGCCCACCGGCACGCCGAAGCGGCCTGGCTCGCGGAGCGGGCCGGACGGCGGTAACCCCCGATTCGGAGAGTCCGCAGCACAGGCAACCTTTGCAGGCGTTTCTTCTCCGGCGCTTCGCCAAGCAGCGCCGTTCCCCCTCTTGACTCGGCGGTCCCGCGTGCTAGTCTCAATCCAGAGATCGATCGGGACTTGATGCGGGGGGGATCCGTTGGGTTGCGGTTGTGGAGCGCGTGGCTCGGCGCCGGCGTGCTTGCTGTCGCCGGGTGCGGCCATCGGCCGGCGGTCCGCTCGGCGCAGGGCTTCAACCTCCTGCTGGTGACGCTCGACACGGTGCGCGCGGACCACATCCGGGTCTGGGGTTTCGGACCCGCCGAGACCCCCAACCTCGACCGCCTTGCGGCGCAGGGGGTGAGGTTTGCCGAGGCCGAATCGATCGCCCCTCTCACCCTCCCGTCCCACGCAACGATCCTCTCCGGCCTCCTCCCGGCCCATCACGGGCTGCGCAACAACGGCCTCGGCCGCTTCCCGCGGGCGCCCCCGACGCTGGCGACAGACCTTGCCGGCGCCGGCTACCGGACCGGCGCGTTCATCTCCGCATTCGTCCTCGACCATCGCTACGGTCTCGACCGTGGCTTCGAGCACTACGACGACGACATTCCACGCGACACTGCCGCCGGGTTGGACGCCCGCCGCTCCGGCCGGCTCACCGTGGACCGCGCGCTGGCGTGGTTGGACCGCCAAGGCTCGGGACCGTTCTTCCTCTGGGTCCATCTCTACGATGCTCACGCGCCGTACGCGCCGCCGGAGCCGTTCGCAACCAGGTTCGCGGCTGCCCCGTACGACGGCGGCGTCGCCGAGGACGATCTCCAGCTCGGCCGCCTGCTCGCCGACCTCGACCGCCGCGGCCTCGCCGCCACCACGGTGGTCGCGGTGGTGGCCGACCACGGCGAGGAGCTCGGTGAGCACGGCGAGCTGACCCACGGCCTGCTGCTGTACGAGCCGAGCTTGCACGTGCCGCTCATCGTGCGGGCGCCCGGTGTGCTCCCCGCCGGCTGGGTCGTCACGACGCCGGTCAGCCTCGTCGACCTGGCGCCGACGCTCGCCGGCCTCCTCGGCCGGCCGCTGGTGGAGGCGAACGGGCACGCCTCCGACGGGCGCGACCTCTCGGCCGTCCTCGTCCGACGCACTCAGCCAGCCGCGGCCGACCTCTACGCCGAGTCGATGTACGGGACCAGCTTCGGGTGGAGTCCGGTCAAGGCCATCCGCCGCGCCGACCTCAAGTACATCGCGGTCCCGCGGCCCGAGCTCTATGACCTCGCGGACGACGCGCACGAGGCCGTCAACCTCGTCGCGCAGCGCGCCAAGGTCGCCGGCCAGCTCGCGACCGCGCTCACCAACATGCCCGGCTCGAGCGACCGGTCCGCCTCCCCCGCCGAGACGATCGACCCGGAGGCCCGCGCCAAGCTGCTCTCGCTCGGCTACCTCGCGGGCGCGTCGCTCCCCGGCCCGGCGCCCGGTCACGTCGGCATGGACCCCAAGGATGCGATCGTGCTTCTCCGTCGCTTCGAAGAAGCGCACGCGGCGTTCGTGGCCGGGCGGACCGGAGAGGCGCGGCAGGAGTACGAGCAGCTGGCGGCGGCCGACCCCGACAACCCCGTTTTCGTCTCCCAGCTCGCCGAGGTCTGCCGACGCGGCGGCGACCTCGCGCGGGCGATCGAGCTGTACCGCCGGGCCGTCGCGATCGCGCCGTCGGACCGGGACGCGCGCTACAACCTCGCGGTCACCCTGCAGGAGGCGGGCCGCAGCGACGAGGCGTTCGCCGCCCTCAAGGACGCGATCCGGCTCGACCCGGGGCGCCCCGAGGCGCACAACGCGCTCGGCATCGCCCTCGCCCTGCGCGGCGACCTCGAGTCGGCACGCGCCGAGTTCGCCAAAACGGTCGAGCTCGATCCCCACGACGCCCGGGCGTTCAACAACCTGGCGAACGTGCTCCGCGACCTTAAACGGCCGGATGAGGCCGAGGCCGCGTACCGGCGCGCGATCGAGCTCGACCCCGCCTACGCGGATCCCCTCAACGGCCTCGGCACGCTCGAGGTGCAGCGCAACCGGCCGGCGGCGGCCGTCCCGTACTTCGAACGCGCCCTCGCGGCCGCGCCGGCGATGCACGAGGCGCGGCTGAACCTCGGCATCGCCGAGGAGCTCTCCGGCGACGCCCCAGCCGCAGCGGCGGCGTTCCGCACCTTCCTGCGAGAGACCGCGGGCGAGCCCGAGTTCGCAAAGCAACGCGAGGTCGCGCGCACCTTGCTCGCCCGCGTGGAGTCGGGGTCTTCAGGTTCCGGCAGAGCCGGTGGAACGGTCGAACGAAAGGAGGAGTGAGCGCGACTCGGA
>JAKAFI010000185.1 GCA_021818005.1 Acidobacteriota bacterium
GCGGCCGTGCGCAACGCGGTCGTCGCGGCGCTCGGCGTCGAGATCGACACGCTGCCGCTCACCCCGCCGACCGTGGTGGCCGCCCTCGGCGACGCCCACCCGTTCGCCTGGGTGGCGGAGGAGGAGAGCGAGGATGCACGTTCTGCGGCGGCTCCTGCAAGCCGTTGACGAGGGCGACACCTGCGTCCTGGCCACCGTGGCCGGGGTCATCGGGTCGGCGCCGCGCAAGGCCGGGACGCGGCTTCTGGTCTCGGCGCGCGGTCTCCGCGTCGGCACCGTGGGCGGCGGCGAGGTCGAGGCGGCGGCGCTCGCCAACGCCGCCGAGATGCTCGCCGGGCACGACCAGGCGCGCACGCTCGAGATCCCGACCAACTGCGGCGGCGTGGTGGCGCTGATGCTGGAAACGTTCGGGCCGCCGCGCCGCCTGCTCGTCGTCGGCGCCGGTCACGTCGGCGCGGCGCTGGCGCGCGCCGCCGCGCGCTCCGGCTACCGCGTCACGCTCGCCGCGCCGGAGCGGCCGGCGCCGTCCGCGGACGCGCCGCCGGTCGAGTGCGTCGCGGCGGCCGACCCGGCGCTCCTCGAGGCGTGGGAGGGGCCGGAGCGCACCCACGTCGTCGTCGCCACCGGCGACGCCGGCGCCGACGGGAGCTGGGCGGTGGCCGCGCTGGAGCGCCCGTTCGCGAGCGTCGGCGTGGTCGGGTCGCACAACAAGGCGGCCGCGATCCGCCGCACCGCCGCGGCCGCCGGCGTCGCCGCCGAGCGCGTCGCCGCCCTGCGCTGTCCGGTGGGGCTCGACCTCGGCGCCGTGACGCCGGAGGAGATCGCGGTGGCGATCTTGGCGGAGCTCATCCGCCTCGACCGCGTCGGGGAGGTGCCCGAACCGTGGCGGCGCGCGTCGCGGGCGTGATCCTCGCCGGCGGAGCGGGAACCCGCTTCGGCGAACCGAAGGCGTTCGCGCGCCTCCCCGACGGGCGCACGTTCCTGGCCGCGTGCGCCGCCGCACTCGCCGCCGGGGGCGCGGACCCGATTGCGGCCACGCTGCCCCCCGGGGCCGCCGGTGCGCTGCCGGCCGGGGTCCTCCCGGTCCCGCTCGCCGCGCCGCGGTGGCCGATGTTCGAGTCGCTGCGGGCCGGGCTCGGCGCGCTGCTCGCTGTCCCCGACTGGGACACCGTGATCGTGCTGCCGGTGGACCATCCTCTGGTGCAGGCGTCGAGCGTGCGGGCGCTCGCCGCGGCCGGCGGCGACGCGGCGATCCCCTCGTTCCGCGGCAAGCACGGGCACCCGGTGGCGCTCGGCCGCGCGGTCGCGGCCGGGATCGTCGGCGGCGCGTTCGCCGGCCCGACGCTGCGCGAGGTGCTGCACGCGGTCGGCGCGACCGAGGTCGCGGTCGAGGACGCGGGCGTCACCGCCAACTGCAACACGCCGGAGGCGCTCGCCGCCGCGCTCGCCACCGCCCGCGGCTGAGCGGCCGCGCTTGACCGAAGTCAAGGCGGGCGCCGGACGGCGGCGGTACGGTTGCGCACGGACGAGCTGGGGGAAGCCCGCAATGGCAATGAGGGACGTGATCCGGATCGACGAGGCCCTGTGCGACGGGTGCGGCCTTTGCATCCCGGCGTGCGCCGAGGGCGCGATCGCGCTCGTGGACGGCAAGGCCCGCCTGGTGAGCGAGTCGCACTGCGACGGCCTGGGCGCCTGCCTCGGCCACTGCCCGCAGGGAGCGATCACCGTCGCGCGCTCCGCGGTGGCGCCGTTCCGCCTCGCCTCGTCCCGGCGGGAAGCCGCCCGGCCTGCCGCGCCGGTGGCGCCGGCCGGCACCTCGGCATGCCCGGGTTCGCGCGCGGCGAGTTTCGACCGGCCGGCCGCGGCCGAGCCGGGCCGCGTCGCCCCCTCGGCGCTGCGCCACTGGCCGGTGCAGCTCCACCTCGTGGCGCCGACCGCGCCGTGCTACTGCGGCGCCGACGTGCTGCTGGCGGCCGACTGCGTCGCCTACGCGATCGGCGACTTCCACCGCGGCTACCTCGCCGGGCGTTCGCTCGCGATCGCCTGCCCCAAGCTCGACATCCGCCAGGAGGCCTACCTCGACAAGATCGTCGCCATGATCGACGAGGCGAGGATCGCCTCGCTCACGGTGATGGTGATGGAGGTCCCGTGCTGCGGCGGCCTCGTCCGCCTCGCGGCCGCCGCCGGCGCGCGCGCGGCGCGCAAGGTACCGGTCCGCACGGTCGTCGTCGGCATCCGCGGCGACATCCTCGGCGGCGGGCCGCTCGCAGGCGAGGCTCCGGGCGCGCGCCCCACGCCCGTGCGGGCGGCCGCTGCGGGCGCAGTAGACTTGCCAGTACGGAATCGGAGCTAGCGCCGGGTGGGTCCCCGGCCCGTGGCCGGGCGCTCATCGGGCTTTGGAGGTGAAGCGATGCGCCAGTCCACCCCCCCCACCGTTCCGTTCCTGGCGGCCTTCGCCGCCGCCGTTCTCGTCGCGGCCGCAGGCCACGCCGGACCGGTCTTCTACCCCAAGCTCTCGGATGAGAGCGCCGCGTGCAACGAGTGCCACCGCCAGCAGACGCCGGCGATCGTCGCGCAGTGGGGCGACTCCAAGCACTTCCGCGGCCACGTCGGCTGCTTCGAGTGCCACGGTGCCAAGGCCGGCACGCCCGGCGCGTTCGACCACAACGGCTACACCATCCACACCATCGTCACCCCGGCCGAGTGCGCCCGCTGCCACCCGCGCGAGACCGCCGAGTTCCAGGCCAGCCGCCACGCCAAGGCGGCCGAGATCCTCGGCTCGCTCGACAACACGCTCGCCGAGGTGGTGGAAGGGAACACCGCCTTCTACGGCGGCTCGGCGCTGCTGGTAAGCGGTTGCCAGCAGTGCCACGGCTCGGCGGTGAAGGTCGCCAAGGACGGCCGCCCCACGCCGGACACCTGGCCGAACACCGGCATCGGGCGCATCAACCTCGACGGCTCGCGCGGCTCGTGCTCCGCCTGCCACCAGCGCCACACGTTCTCCGCGGCGCAGGCGCGCACGCCCGAGACGTGCGGCAAGTGCCACCTCGGTCCCGACCACCCGCAGAAGGAGATCTACGAGGAGTCCAAGCACGGGATCTCGTACGCGGCCAACGCGGACACGATCGGCATCGACCGCCCGAAGTGGATCGTCGGCGAGGACTACAGCGTCGGCCCGACGTGCGCCACCTGCCATATGAGCGCGACCGCGGACGAGGGCGTGACCCACAACGTCGGCGACCGCATCTCGTGGAACAACCGCCCGGAGATCTCGATCCGCAGCGACGTCGCCGACGCCCGCCTCGGCCTGCCGAACCCGACCCCGTGGGCGAAACGGCGGGCGGCGATGAAGGACGTCTGTTCGGCGTGCCACTCGCCCGCGTTCGCCGACAACTTCTACACCCAGTACGACGGTCTGGTGGAGCTGTACAACGACAAGTTCGGCAAGCCCGGCAAGGCGATCTTCGACGCGCTCAAGCAGGGCGGCCTCGCCGGCGATACGCCGTTCGCGCAGAAGATCGACTGGACGTGGTTCGAGCTCTGGCACCACGAGGGCCGGCGGGCGCGCCACGGCGCCGCGATGCAGGGTCCCGACTACACGCACTGGCACGGGCTGTACGAGGTGGCGAAGGCGTTCTACACCGGCTTCATCCCCGAGGCGCAGGCGCTGGTGGCGCAGGGGATCGCCGCCGGCGGCCCCAAGGCGGTCGCGGCGCACAAGGTCGGCGCGCTGATCGACGCGACGCTCGCGAGCGACGACCACCGCTGGTTCATCGGCCGCATGACGCCGGAGGAGAAGGCGGCGCGGGCGAAGGAACGCGAGGAGTTCAACCAGCGCTATCTCACCCCGGCGCCGCCGAAGTCGTAGCCGCGCGTGCGGCCGCCGATCACACCGAGGGCCCCCGGCGAGCGCCGGGGGCCCTGGCGGTTCAGCGTTGGTCGACCGGGACGGCTCCGGCTACTGGAGGACGACGAGCGCCACCCTGCGGTTCTGCGCGCGTCCGGCCTTGGTCTTGTTGTCGGCGATCGGCTTGCTGTCGCCGTAGGAGATCACGTTCATGCGGTGCAGCGGGAAGCCGTGCTGCATGTTCAGGTACCGCATCACGGTCTCGGCGCGCGCTTGGCCGAGCTTCAGGTTGTACGCCGCCGACCCGATGTTGTCGGTGTGGCCCTGGATCTCGATGTAGACGTTCTTGTTCTCCTTGGCGATCTTGTCGGCGAACGCGTCGAGCGCCGCCTTGGCCTCGGGCGAGAGCTCGCTGCGGTTGAGGCCGAACTTGACCGCATCGTCGGTGAGCGTGACCTCGTAGAGGAACTTCCCCTTCGCGAGCTTGCCCGCCTCCTGGGCGCGCGCCAGCGCGTCGCGCGCGGTGTCGGAGAGCTGGGCGATCTTGGCGTTCTGCTCGCTGTCCGACGTCTTCAGCGCGGCGACGTCGGACTGCGTCGCTTCGACCTGCTTCTGCACCTCGCCGATCTTGGCGTCGCTCGCCTTCGTCGCCTGCCCCACCTGGTCCTGGACGTACGTCTTGGTCGCGCACCCGGACGCCCCGAGCGCCAGCGCCACCCCGGTCACCAGCACGGCCATCGTCTGCGTTCTCATCGTTTCCTCCCTGTCGAGGTCATCGCCCCGATCCGACCACCATCAATGCGAGCCCCGTGCCAACCGCACGCGCATTCTCAAGTTGTTGCCTATAAATATGATATCGATGACTCTCCGGCTCGCGGCGCGAGATCACCGGGGACCCGAGCCGGGAAGATTTCCCGGCCTCCCCGGTCCACGGCGCGTCCCAACCTCGCTCGCGCCGCCGGCCGCGCCGGCGGAGCGGTGCGATCATGCGGAGACGGCTTGGGTTGCGCTACAGTGGTCGCGCGGCCGGGAATTTTTCCCGGTGACGGGATGGGGGTGGCGATGGCCGAACGAGCGCTGACGCTCCTCGTGGTCGACGACGAGGCCGCCATGCGCGAGGTGCTCGAGATGCGCCTGACCGAGTGGGGCCATCGCGTCCTCCTCGCCGGCGACGGCGCCGAGGCGCGCGCGACGGCGGAGCGCGAGCGCCCCGACGCGGTCATCTCGGACGTCCAGCTCCCCGGCCTCGGCGGCCTCGAGCTGCTGCAGGCGCTCAAGGCCGGCGGCAGCGACCGTCCCGTCATCCTCATCACGGCCTACGGCAGCATCGACGAGGCGGTCGAGGCGATGAAGCTCGGCGCCCGCGACTTCCTCACCAAGCCGCTCGACTACGCCAAGCTGCGCGCCACGTTGGCGGCGCTCGCCGCCGAGCTCGACCGCCGCGGGCAGGTCCGCCGGCTCGAGTCCGCCCTCGAGAACGGGGCCGGGCTGGCCGCGATCGTCGGCCGCAGCCCGCGCATGCGGGAGCTGTTCGCGCTGATCGAGGCGGTCGCGGCGAGCGACGCGGCCGTCATCGTGACGGGCGAGTCCGGCACCGGCAAGGAGCTGGTCGCGCGGGCGATCCACGATCTCGGCCGGCGTTCGGGCGGCCCGTTCGTCGCGGTCAACGTCGCGGCGATCCCCGAGGGGCTGGCGGAGAGCGAGCTGTTCGGCCACGAGAAGGGCGCCTTCTCGGGGGCCGTCGCCGCGCGCGCGGGCTGCTTCGAGCTCGCCGACCGCGGCACGCTCTTCCTCGACGAGGTGACCGAGATGCCCGCGGCGCTGCAGACCAAGCTCCTGCGCGTCCTCGAGGGCGGGCGCTTGCGCCGGGTCGGGGGCACCCGGGAGATGGGGTTCGACGTGCGCGTGATCGCGGCGACGAACCGCGACCCGGCGCAGGCCGTCGAGCTGGGCGTCCTCCGGCGCGACCTCTACTACCGCCTCAACGTGTTCACCCTGGCGCTGCCGCCGCTGCGCGAGCGCGAGGGTGACGTGGTCCTGCTCGCGCAGCACTTCGTGCGCCAGTTCAACGCCAAGCACGACGCCCGCGTCGAGGGTCTCGGGCGCGAGGCCGAACGCTCGTTGCGCAGCTACGTCTGGCCGGGGAACGTGCGCGAGCTGCGCAACGTGGTCGAGCGCGCCGTCATCCTGGCGCGCGACGGCTGGATCGAGCCGCAGCACCTGCCGCCGTTCCTCCCCGGCGCCGGCGCCGCGGGCGACGACGGGATCGTCATCCCCGCCGGCGCGACCGCCGCCGAGGCCGAGCGCGTGCTCGTCCTCGAGACGCTGAAGCGGGTCGG
>JAKAFI010000186.1 GCA_021818005.1 Acidobacteriota bacterium
GCCGCTGGCGCGGCCGTCGCCGTACGGGTTGATGGCGCGCGCCATCGCGTCGTACGCGGCGCGGTCGGTCAGCAGCCGGCTCGTCTCCTCGACGATGGCGCGCCGGTCGGTGCCAACGAGCTTGACGGTGCCCGCGGTCACCGCCTCCGGGCGCTCGGTGGTGTCGCGCATGACGAGCACCGGCTTGCCCAGGCTCGGCGCCTCCTCCTGCACACCCCCGGAGTCGGAGAGGATCACGGTGGCGCGGCTCATCATGGCGACGAACGGGAGGTAGCCGAGCGGCTCGATGAGGTGGACGTTGCCGGCGCCGCCGGCGCGCAGGATCGCGTCCACCGGGTGGCGGACGTTGGGGTTCAGGTGCACGGGGTAGACGAACTCGGTGTCCGGGAAGCGCGCGGCCAGCTCCGCGATCGCCTGGCAGATCGCCTCGAAGCCGGGGCCGAAGTTCTCCCGCCGGTGGCCGGTGATCAGCACCAGCGGCTGCGCGCCGCGGACGATCGTCTCCGGCAGCTCCGGGATCACCGGCGGCCGGCGCTTCACAATGTCGAGGGCGAGGAAGAGCGCGTCGATGACGGTGTTGCCGGTGACGGTGATGCGCTCGTCGGGAACGCCCTCGCGCAAAAGGTGGTCGCGGTTGCCCACGGTCGGCGCGAAGTGCAGGCGCGTCAGGCGCGTCGTGAGGACGCGGTTGGCCTCCTCCGGCCACGGCGACTCGAGGTTGCCGGTGCGCAAGCCCGCCTCGACGTGGCCGACCGGGATGTGGTGGTAAAACGCCGCCAGCGCGGCGCAGAACGTCGTGGTGGTGTCGCCCTGGACGAGGACGAGGTCGGGCCTGGCCTCCGCGAGGTGGCGGTCGATCGCCTCGACGGCGCCGGCGGTGAGGCCCGCCAGCGTCTGGTCCGGGACCATGAGGTCGAGGTCGGCGTCGGGAGCGATCGCGAAGGCGTCGAGCACCTGGTCGAGCATCTGGCGGTGCTGCGCCGTGACGCAGACGTCACAGACGAAGCGGGCGTCGCCGCGCAACGCCAGGATCACCGGCGCCAGCTTGATCGCCTCGGGACGGGTGCCGAAGATGACGGAGAGCTTGGGCATCGGGCGCTAGTAGAACATAGGTGAGCGGGGAGGGGCAAAGGAGCGTCGGAGCGGAGGTGCAAAGGGGCTGAGGAGCGGAGCAGCAGAAAAGCAACGGCGGTGCGAGACGGTTTCTTTGGTGGTAAGGCAAGAAGCGAAGCGGAGTGCCGTTCGTGGCGAAGCACGTCCCACTTGAGGCCGGGCGCTCGCCGATGGGGCATGGCGTTTCCTGCTCGAGGCGGGGCGCTCCTGGATGCAAGCGGAGGGGCCGCTCATGGCGCGGAAGGACACGGCACTCAGGCCCGCCGGCGGGGGCCTGCGTGCCTTACTACCAACACATAGGCAACGACGAGAGAGCTACCTCAGCTCGCGGGCGACCTCGGCGAGGTCAGCCTCGGTCATCATGGCGACGAGGGCCTCGAAGCCGACGCGGGGCTGCCAGCCCAGGGCCTTCCTGGCCTTGGACGGGTCGCCGAGCAGGTGCTCGACCTCGGTGGGGCGCAGGTAGCGGCGGTCCACCTCGACGAGGACGCGCCCGTCCGCCCCGATCCCCTGCTCCGCTTCGTCTGCGCCGCGCCAGGTGATCGGCATGCCGGCGCAGGCGAATGCGAGCTGGCAGAACTCCCGCACGGAGTGGGTCTCACCGGTGGCGATGACGTAGTCGTCGGCCCGCTCGGCCTGCAGCATCATCCACATCGCCTCGACGAAATCGCCGGCGAACCCCCAGTCGCGCTTGGCGTCGAGGTTGCCGAGGAAGAGCCGCTCCTGCAGGCCGTGCTTGATGCGCGCCACCGCACGGGTGATCTTGCGGGTGACGAACGTCTCGCCGCGCCGCGGCGACTCGTGGTTGAAGAGGATCCCGTTGACGGCGAAGATGCCGTACGCCTCGCGGTAGTTGCGGGTGATGTAGAAGGCGTACGCCTTGGCCGCCGCGTACGGGCTGCGCGGGTAAAACGGCGTGGTCTCCTTCTGCGGGATCTCCTGCGCCTTGCCGAATAGCTCCGAGGAGGACGCCTGGTAGAAGCGCGACTCCAGGCCGAGCTCGCGCATCGCCTCGAGCAGGCGGACAGCGCCGACGCCGGTGACCTCGGCGGTGTACTCCGGCACATCGAACGAGACCTTGACGTGCGACTGCGCGCCGAGGTTGTAGATCTCGTCCGGGCGCACGACCTTGAGCAGCTTGTTCAGCGAGGAGGCGTCGTTGAGGTCGCCGTACACCAGGTGCAAGCGCACGTCGGGCTCGTGCGGGTCCTGGTAGATGTGGTCGATGCGGGAGGTGTTGAAGGACGAGCTGCGCCGCACCATCCCCCACACCTCGTACCCCTTGCCGAGCAGCAGCTCGGCCAGGTACGAACCGTCCTGGCCTGTGATGCCGGTCATTAGGGCGCGTTTGTTGATTCGCTCGGGCCATGTGGTCATCGGATGAAGCTCCTTCGGTCGTCGGAGAAAGAGGGGAAAAGGGAGAAGGAAGACGGTAGACGGAAAACAGATGACGACTTCATTGGGACACCGCTCGGCGCTTTGCACCAATCAGGCCCGAGATCAGCGCGAAGACCTTTTCCACTCGCACTTCGAGATCCCTCTCGATGCCGTCAGTGAAGTAGCCCTGCTCCTTGGCAATCCAGAGCTGCGTTTCCAGTTCCATTAGAGATCCACGGGCGATCACGAGGAACTTCAAGAATTCCCTTGACGAAGCTCGTGCTGCACCCTCGGCAATGTTACTCGGGACCGAGATGGCCGCGCGGCGCATTTGACCCGTGAGACAGAACTGCTCGTTCCTCGGGAAGGTCGAAGTTGCTGAATAGACAGCCTTGACCAACGCGAGGGCCTCCCGCCACGCTTCCAGGTTGTGGTGCGCTTGCTTCATGTCGTTCCTCTTCCCTCTACCTTCTTCCGTCTCCCCTAAGACCGGCGTGGTGGTCAACGAACCAGCGGTATGTGCTCGCCACGCCGTCGCGCAGGGCGATGGTGTGGCGCCAACCAAGGGCGTGCAGGCGCGAGACGTCGAGGAGCTTGCGCGGGGTGCCGTCGGGCTTGGTCGCGTCGAAGACGAGCCGCGCTTCCGGGTAGACGACGCCGCGCACCATCTCGGCGAGCTCGCGGATCGTCTGGTCCTCGCCGGTGCCGACGTTGATGTGGAGGTCCCCGTCGTAGCGCTCCATCAGGAACAGGCACGCGTCGGCGAGGTCGTCCACGTGCAGGAACTCCCGCCGCGGGGCGCCGGTCCCCCAGATCGTCACCTCGGGCCGGCCCGCGACTTTCGCGTCGTGGAACTTCCGCATCAGCGCCGGCAGCACGTGCGAGCTCGCCAGGTCGAAGTTGTCCGCGGGCCCGTAGAGGTTCGTCGGCATCGCCGAGATGAAGTCGCACCCGTACTGCCGCCGGTACGCCTGGCAGAGCTTGATCCCCGCGATCTTGGCGACCGCGTACGGCTCGTTGGTGGGCTCGAGCGGGCCGGAGAGGAGGTGCTCCTCGCGCATCGGTTGCGGGCACTCGCGCGGGTAGATGCAGGAGCTGCCGAGGTACAGGAGCTTCCTCGTACCCTCGCGGTACGCCGCGTGCACGACGGTGGCGTGGATCATCATGTTGTCGTAGATGAACTCGGCGGGGCGGGTGGAGTTGGCAAGGATGCCCCCCACGGTGCCCGCGACGAGGAAGACGTACTCCGGCCGGTTGGCCGCGAACCAGCGGTCCACCGCGCTCTGGTCGCGCAGGTCGAGTTCCCGGCGAGTCGCGGTGAGGATGTTCGTGAACCCGTCAGCCTGCAGGCGGCGGACGACCGCCGAGCCGACCAAGCCGGCGTGGCCGGCGACGTAGATGCGCGCGTCCTTCGCACTGGCCTGTGTCATGTCGCTCCCGTGCATCGGCGTGTCGCCACGGGCGGCAGGGTGCACGCACCGGCACGTCTGGCGCGAAACGCCCCGAATTCGAAAGAAGCCGGCCACCCGTGGCGCGCGAACCTCGCCATTCTATCGGGCTTCGCCATGCGCCGCCAGCGCTCGCGGCCGAGAGGGCCACGGGGATGCCAAAGAGCTGAGAAGCTGAGGCGCAGAGGGGCCGAGGAGCGACGCTGCTTCGAGTCGGTCTGTGTCTTGGAAGTAGGGCGCAAAGGCCCATCAGAGCCGGAGTGCCTTACTACCACCCTGCAGGCAACGACCTCTACGACTACCAACAAAAAGGCAGCGACGAAACAAGGTCAGGCGGAGCGGGTGTGGCGCGCGTCCACCTCGATCCGGCGGACGCCGCCGATCATGTTCAGCAGCAGGCGCACGCGGTCCTTGGCGGGGAGGTAGTGCGTGACGATGCCCTCGATCCCCTGGAACGGGCCCTCGACGATGCGCACCCGGGACCCCTTCGCCGGCGCGCGCCGCGCCTCGCCGATGACGAGGTAGCCGCGCTCCCCTTCCCGCCGGCGCAGGTCGGTGATGAACGCCTCCTCGACGCCGCCGAGCTCGAGGCCGAAGCGCACGATGCCGGCCGCCCCCGGGCAGTAGCGCACCGCGGTGAACTTCTCCATCGGCGCGAAGTAGGCGAAGACGTACGACGGGAACAGCGGCACCGGGCCCTGGGGCGCGCGCGCGTGCCGCCGCGGCTCGAGCACCTTTGGGCAATAGGCGATGATGTCCCGCCCGGAAAGCGCTTGGACGAGCGCGGACTCCTGCTTCGGCTTGCTGCGCACCAGGAGCCATGACGGCTGCGGGTCATCAAACGGAATGAGCATGACACCTCCTCCTACCTAATACGGCGGTCATTCTCAAGCCCGGTGCAAAGGTGGGCCAGGTGGCACTCTGGCGCCCGGTTCGCCAGGCCCGGTGTAGGGAGGTTGGACCTTGCTCGGCCATGCGCACTCACCATCCGCGGCGTCCCCCGGTGCGACGTCGGCAGCGGCCAACATACCTGCAGGACAACCGCTTCCAACGCACAGGAACCGGTTCCGCGCACGCCTCGCTCAGGCCCGGCTCACGGGAGCGTCTTGTGGGTGCCGTCGCAGCGCGGCGGGGTGCCGGTGTGCTTGCAGCCGCAGAACGCCACGCTCTGCTTGGTGGCGATCTCGACCGGCATCGGCGTGAACGTCGTGCCCTTGTGCGAGCCGTCGCAGAACGGCTGCTTGCCCGAGCGCCCGCACCGGCACCAGTAGTACGTGCCGGGCTCCACCTCGAGGACAAATGGGTGCCTCGCCGCGATCACGGGTTCATCGCTCATGCGCACCTCCGAGTGACGATTCTCTCACGGATAAGAGAAGGAAGAAGGGAGACGGAAGAAGGGAGACGGAAGACAAAAATAGCGAGACGAAAGGCCAGGAACTCTCCGTCTTTCCTCTTCCCTCTACCTTCTCCCCTCTACCCGCTCGTCCTACACGTGGAGCTCCACCACGTCGCGGTCGCGCAGCTCGAAGTCGCGGGCGACGCGCTGGCCGTCGAGCTTGCCGCCCCAGACGCGCGCGAACTGCAGCTTCTCGGCCACCTCGCGGTGGACGCGCTCGGCGAAGTCGGCCACCGTGCTCCCCTGCGGCAGGACGAACGGGTCCGACCTGTCCGCCGACTTGCCCGGCGGCTTGGCGTACGCCCGCACCAGCTGCAGCCGCCGCCACAGGGCGACCTTGAGCGCGTCGAGGCCGGCCCGCGTCGCGACCGAGACCTGCACCATCGGGTACTCCGAGCCGTACAGCTCGGCGAGCACCGCGAGGTCGTCCGCGCGGGCCAGGTCCGCCTTGGTGACGACCATGACGGTGGGGAGCGGCGTGTCGCGCGAGTCGGCGTCCTCGGGGAGCTCGCCGACGAGCGGCACCCTGGCCGCGGCGAGCCGCTCGCGGACGATCTCGACGTCCTCGGGCAGCGCCGCCGAGGTCGGGTCGACGGCGAGCAACGCGGCGTCGGCGCCGCGGACGAGGCCGGGCAGCCATGGGTCGACGTGCTCGGCCGCGACGGGCGGCAGGTCCACGAGCTGGATGTGCACGTCATCGAACGCCAGCATCCCGGGCTGCGGGCGGGTCGTGGTGAACGGGTAGTCGGCGATTGCGGGCTCGGCGTGGGTGAGCGCGCCGAGCAGCGACGACTTGCCGCAGTT
>JAKAFI010000187.1 GCA_021818005.1 Acidobacteriota bacterium
CGCGCCGCACCGCGCCGATCAGCTGGGCCACGGCGATCGAGGTCGGCGGGCTGGTCGCGGTGACGGCGGCCGGGATCGCCGCGTTCGACCTCGTCGGCGCGGTCGCGGGCGCGGCCGGGATGCTCAGCGGCCGCCTCGCCGCCAACACGTTCCTGGCGCGGGCGACGGCGCAGCCGCGCCCGGCGTGAGCGCGGCGGCGCCGGCCGCTCAGCGCGCTGGCGACCGGTGCTGGCGCAACACCTCGTAGAGGACGATCGCGACCGCGGTGGACACGTTGAGCGAACGCATCTTCGTGTCCGCCATCGGGATGCACACGAAGCGGTCGGCCCGGCGGCGGCGCAGCTCGTCGGGCAGCCCGCCGCTCTCGCGGCCGAAGACGAGGACCACGTCGGCCGGGAAGGCGACGTCCCACAGCTCGCGCGGCGCCTCGGCGGAGAAGAAGAACGGCTCGCCGAGGGCGGGAAGCGCCGCCTCGAACGCGGCGAGGTCGTCCCACACCACCGGACGCACCCGCGGCCAGTAGTCCACCCCGGCCCGGCGCACCTCGCGCTCGTCGAGCGAGAAGCCGAGCGGGCGCACGAGGTGGAGCTGCGCGCCGGCGGCCAGGCACGTCCGGCCCGCGTTGCCGGTGTTCCAGGCGATCTCGGGGTTGACGAGGGCGACGTGGACCCCGCCGCTCCCAGTCCCGCCGCCGTCCGGCCCGGATCCCCTGTCTCCCGTCACGCGGCACCGCCCGGGCCAGCTTACCAGCCGAGCTCGGCCCCCGGGTTGCGCCGCCCCCGCCGCGGCCCGAAATTGTGAGCACGACCCGGGGAGGTGAGCGATGCCGACGTTCGTTCTGATGACGCGGTTACGCCCGGAGAGCGTGCACGACGCACAGGGCCGCCGCGCAATGGGGAAGGACTGGCTCAAGAAGGTCCATGTCCTCTGTCCGGACGTACGGTGGATCGCGCACTACGCGATCCTCGGTCCGTACGACTTCATGGACATTTACGATGCCCCCGACGTGGAGACCGCCCATCGCGTCTCGCTCATCTCGCGCAGCGAAGGGGCGGTCAGCGCCGAGAGCTGGCAGGCACTACCCTACGATCGGTTCCTCCAGCTCCTCGACGAGGTCCAGCCGCGGCCGTAACCGTGGCTCAGCGGGTGATGTGCGCCCGCACCCTGGCGAACAGCCGGCGCGCCCCCTCGGCGAGCGCCGCCGGCTCGGGGAGGAGGCTGACAACCAGCACCCCGGCCGCCGGGAAGTCGAAGAAGTAGCCGGGCTGCACGGCGACGCCGTCGCGCTCGAGCAGCTCGAGGGTCAACTCCTCCTCGCCGACCACGTCCGGCACGCGCAGCACCGCGCTCCAGCCGCCCCCGGCCGGGAGCACGCTCACCTCCGGGACGGCCGCCGCCGCCCGCCGCAGCCCGGCGAGATTGGCGCGGACGCGCGCGAGGATCGCCGCGCGCACCGGCGCCGCCTCGCGCAGCAGAGCGGGGAGGGCGAGCTGCACCGGCGTGCCCACCGAGAGGAACGTGTCGGCGATGAACTCGAGCCGGTCCAACGCCCGGGCCACCGCCTCCCCAGGACCGCTCGCCACGATCCAGGCGAGCTTGAGCTGCGGCAGGCCGGCGCTCTTGGAGAGGCCGCCGAGCGTGAACGTGAGCGCCTCCGCGCCGGCGGCAAAGCTCACGCCGCCGCCGGGCCCGCCGTCGAGCGGGTAGTCGAGGAACACCTCGTCCGCGATCACCGCCCAACCGCGGGCGGCGGCCAGGCGCTCGAGCGCCGCCGCGTCGTCGGGGTGGACGAACGAGCCGGTCGGGTTGTTGGGGTGGACGACGACGACGGCGCGCACACGGTCGGACGCGGCGGCGATGGCGCCGAGGTCGGGGCGCCAGCCGAGCTCCGGGTGGAGCTGGTACGGGATCGCCTCCACACCCTCGACCCGGGCCAGGTGCTCGAACAACGGGTACGACGGCGACGGCACCAGCACCGCGTCGCCGGGCTCGGCCAGCAGCTTGAACAGGAACGCGTACGCCTCGCTCGTCGAGGCGGTGAGCACGACGCGCTCCGGGTCCACCTCGACCCCGAGGCGCCGGTACTCCGCGGCGGCCGCGCGGCGCGCCGACTCCAGGCCGCGGGGGTGCGGCCGGTACGCCAGGCCGGCGCGGTCGGCGAGGGCGTCGAGAAGGCCGTCGGGGTAGGGGATGCCGCACGCCGTCGGGTTGGACACCGTGAGGTCGAAGCGCGGCGCGGCCGCCGCCCGCGCGCCGGCGATGCGGTTGGGGGCGAGGTCGGAGGGGACGCGGCGCGAGAACACGGCGGCGGGATTCTCGCACGCTTCCGGGCGGCGGGGCGTGGGCCGCGGTGTAGAATCCCGCGGACACGAGGGGGCGATCATGAAGGAGCTGCTCGGCGCGAAGACCCAGGAGTACCAGGCGAAGGCCCACGAGGTGGCGGAGAAGTACGTGCGGCCGGTGGCCGCGGAGCTCGACCGCACCGGCGAGTACCCGTGGAGCGTGATCGAGGCGCTCAAGAAGTACGAGCTGATGGGGATCTGGGTCCCCGCCGAGTACGGCGGCCAGGGGGCCGGCGTGCTCGACATGTGCGTCGTGGTCGAGCAGCTCTCGCGCGCCTGCGGCGGCGTCGGCGTCGCGTACGCGGTCAACGCCCTCGGCAGCTTCCCGATCATCCTCGGCGGCACCGAGGAGCAGAAGCGCCGCTACCTGCCGGCCGTGACGAGCGGCGACAGGCTGATCGCGTTCGGCCTTTCCGAGAAGGCGTCCGGCTCCGACGCCGGCTCGCTGCGGGCGAAGGCGGTCAAGGACGGCGACGGCTACGTCATCGACGGCGACAAGAAGTGGACCACGAACGCCAACGCCGCCAGCATCTACACCGTGTACGCCTCGACCAACCCCGACCGCGGCACCCGCGGCGCCTCGGCGTTCATCGTCGAAAAGGGCACCCCCGGGTTCGAGATCGGCAAGCGCGAGCAGCTCATGGGGATCCGCTGCGTGCCCGTGCACGAGCTGCACTTCAAGGGTTGCCGCGTCCCCGAGGGCGCGCTGCTCGGCGGCAAGGAGGGGGCCGGCTTCGCCAACGCGATGATGACGCTCGACCGCGCCCGCCCCGGCGTCGCGGCGCAGGCCATCGGCCTGGCGCAGGGCGCGCTCGAGTGGGCCGTCCGCTACACCTCGGAGCGGCAGCAGTTCGGCCAGAGCGTGATGTCGTTCCAGGCGATCCAGTTCATGCTCGCCGACATGGCGATCCAGGTCGAGGCCGCGCGCCAGCTCGTCTACACCGCCGCGCGCGCGATCGACGCCGGCCTGCCCAACGTCTCCAAGCTGGCCGCGATGTCCAAGGTGTTCGCGACCGACACCGCGATGCGCGTGACCACCGACGCGGTGCAGCTGTTCGGCGGCTACGGCTACTGCCAGGACTACCCGATCGAGAAGTACATGCGCGACGCCAAGATCACGCAGATCTACGAGGGCACCAACCAGATCCAGCGCGTCGTCATCGGCCGCGCGCTGACGCGGGAGGCGGGGGCGATGACGGCGGGGCTGCAGGTCCACGTCGAGCACTTCCCCAAGTAAGGCGCCCCCGGCGGGCGCCGCCGATAGCGGACCATCTGCGGCGTCAGGCTGCGGCGGCTCGGATCCTCACGTACCCGCCGGGTACGGTGCGTCCTGACGAAACCGTCAGAGCGGTTTCACGCTGCATCGACCTTGCGGGTGCAAGTCCCGTCCGGGTAAGCGCCGGAGCGCCCGGTAGCAGGCCCCGGTTACGGGGAGAGATCCCCGTGGCTGAGCGGGGCGTCGAAAGCCTCCGAGGAGGGAGGGAGCAAGGAAGCGGGCCGCAACACGAGTGAACGCTGCAGCCCCGTCAGAGGGTCAACCGAAAGGTGATTGGGAGGGCCGAGCCGCTCGTATCACGGCGAAGGCAACAGACAGCGTCCTGGAGTCCGGAGCGGACGCTGGACCTCCCCGGGGTAGAGGCGGCGGCACGTTTCCACAGGTCGATGCGGAACAGGAGAGGCCCTCCTCGGCAGCCTGCGTCGGGCAAGGCCGTGCGTATAAGCGCTGAGCGTGAAGTCGCACGGTGCCGGGAGGGCGTCGGAGGGGGTCATAGTACCGAGGAAGGTCTGGAAACGGGCTGGAGGGAAGGACCCCTGCTTTGGTCGTGCTGGGGGAGGAGGTACGCGCGAGGGCATGGTCGCAAGACCCAACTACCCGGAAGTGAAAGCGCAAGAACTCCTGAGCCAGCTCTGGGATGTGAGCCAAGTGGGGCAGTGGGCGAGGTTCGCCACGTGAAGAGCGACTTCGGGGGTGACGACCTGAGGGAAACGTGGGGGCCGCGCGTGCGGCGTCATGCATGCCACATTCTGAAGACCATCGGTAAGCCGTGTGCGGGAAATCCGCACGCACGGTTTGAAAGGGGGTCCTGCCGGTCCCGGTCTTCCCTCGTAATCGCGAGGGGGATCGGCAGGATCTACCAATCCTCCGGTGCGGCGGGGATCGCGCGCCTTGCGGCTGGCCCAATCTTCGCGGCGCGGGCTACGCGCCGTCCGCCTCGGCCCTGCCTCCGGTGGTGCGTCGTTGTGGCTCTCTGACCACGGACCACGGACCACGGACCACGATCTCTATGCCACAATCCGGCGGCAGCGCGGCTACACGCCGCGAGTGGCGCGGCCCTGCCTTCGGTGGAGCGGGGCCTTCGGATGAGGCGCTCGGGGCCGCGCGGCCTGCGGCCGGCGCGGCCGGTTCGACCCACTGTCCACGGACCACGTCGTTCCGGAACCCGGGCCCCGAGCCCGGAACCCCGGTCTTCTCGATCCACGACCCACGATCCACGTCGTCGCTTCGCCGAGCCCCGAGCCCCGAGCCCCGAGCCCCGGTCTTCCTGTGCCACAATCCGGCCACCAGGGGGTGGCCATGTCGGAGTTGAGGTTCGTCCACGTCGCAGCGGGGCGGGGGATGCGTCGGGTCGGCTCGCTCGAGGAGGCGCTCGCGGCGCGCGCCGGAGGCGGGTACATCTGGGTCGACGCGTTCGACCCGGCGCGTGAGGAGCTGGCCGCCGTCGCCGGCCGGCTCGGCGTCCACCCTCTGGTCGTGGAGGACTGTTTCGACTCCAACCAGGTGCCCAAGGTGGAGGACTACCCCGGCCACACCTTCATCCTGTGCAACCGGTACCTGTACCGGGACCGCCGGCTGGCCGTGGAGGAGGTCGACCTCGTCCTCGGCCGCGACTTCCTCATCACGGTCGGCGGCCGCGGCGGCGGCTTCCCCCCGACGTTCGAGCGGATCGAGGCGATCGCCGGGCGCGCGCTCGCCACGATCGAGCGCGGCCCCGACTTCCTCCTCCACACCGTCCTGGACGCCGCCGTGGACGGGAAGGTGGACGCGATCGAGCCGCTCGAGGACGACATCGAGGCGGCCGAGGACGGGGTCCTGCGAGATACGTCGGGGTTCAAGCTCGAGGGCCTCGTCGAGCTGCGCCGCGCGCTTCTCGCCCTGCGCAAGAGCCTGTTCCACGAGCGCGAGATCCTGGTCAAGATCTGCCGCCGCGACTCGCCGTTCGTCTCGGAGGAGGCGATCTACCACTTCCGCGACGTCTACGACCACCTGGCCAAGTTCTTCGAGTTCACGGAGATGAACCGGGACATCCTGGCCAACCTCACCGAGATGCACCTGTCGCTGATCAACAACCGGATGGCGCGGGTGGCCAACCGGACGAACCGGACGGTGCGCCGCCTCACCCTGATCACGACGATCTTCATGCCGCTTTCGCTGCTCGCCGGGATCGGCGGGATGTCGGAGTGGAGCATGATGACCGGGCCGGAGCACTGGCGGCTCGCGTACCCCGTGTTCCTGGCCGCGATGGCCCTCATCGGGGCGGCCAGCTACTTCCTGCTCAAGCGCGTCGAGCGCCGCGAGGGCAACCATCGCGAGCGCCCCTGAGACCGGGCCCCGGAAAGCGGTGGTCCGTGGTCAGTGGTCCGTGGTCAGAGAACGACACAACCTAATCGCAGGGCGGAGGGCTTACGGCGTGCAGCCGCGCTGCCGCCGTTGGGCCAGATGCAAGGCGGACGAGGCGGGAGGAGCGGAGCGTGCCTGGAAGGCACGTGAGCATCCGATCCGCCGAGTCCAAC
>JAKAFI010000188.1 GCA_021818005.1 Acidobacteriota bacterium
ATATTGGGGTCAGGCTTGCGTTGTTGCGTTTTGGCCAACGCGTCGGTTGGGCCAGCCGGGTCCTGGCGTGAACACCCTGCTGGGGCATGTCGTTGACGCCGTGGTGCCGTCATGCGATCATGCCGCACGGCGGGAGGCCAGGAGCGCATGAGCAGCATCAAGACGATCGGGGCGAGCGGGCAGATCGCCCTCGGCAAGGAGTACGCGGGGCGCCACGTCGTGGTCGAGGAGCTCGAAGCCGGCGTCTGGGTGGTCAAGCTCGGCGACTTCGTTCCCGACAACGAGCGCTGGCTGCAGAGCGCGCGCGTCCGCGAAGCGTTGGACGAGGCCGTGGCCTGGGCGGGCGCGACGCCGCCGGCGCCCTCCGACCTCAAGAAGCTCTCGCGACGCGGCCGGCGATGAGCGAGCCGGCGCCCGTGCGCCTCGACCTCAACAGCCCGGTCTTCCAGAGGCAACTCTTCGCCTTGCCGAAGGACAGCCAGAGCGCCGTGCTCAACGCGCTGCGCAAGCTCGCCGGCATGTCATGGCTGCAGGTCTACGCCGATGCTGGCCTGCGCTGGGAGGCGATCCTGTCTCGCGTCGGGCCGCGCGGTGGCCGCCTCTACTCGCTGCGGATCGGACGCGGCTTCCGCGCCGTCGCGTACCGTGACGGTGAATGGCTGCGCCTCCTCACCCTCCACCCGGACCACGACACCGCGTACCGGTAGTATTGGTGTTGGTATTGGGGTCAGGCTTGCGTTGTTGCGTTATTGAGGGACGGCTTGACCTCCGCGTCAGGTGGCGCAGGACGGCAGGCCGGTGCGGGGGAACGGGGAGGCCCCGGTCGTTTCCCTTCTCTCCCGGCGCTGCGATATGATTGGGCGCTCCAGGGGAGGGTGTCGCATGACGGACGACGAAGCCAGCCTGATGCGCCAGTTCGGCGTCGTCTTGGAGTCGATTCAAAGCGACGTGCGCACCATCGCTGAGGGCCATGCCGTCTTGAACGCCAAGCTGGATCGTGAGCACGACGATACCGTGGCGCTGACGGGCCGGACGGAGCGGTTGGAGACGGCCGTCACCGTCTGGGCCGATCGCACGGAGCGGTTGGAGACGGCCGTCACCGTCTGGGCCGATCGCACAGAGCGGTTGGAGACGGCCGTCGTCGCCCTGACCGATCGGACGGACAAGCTAGAAACGGCCGTCGTCGCCCTGACGGACCGGACGGACAAGCTAGAAACGGCCGTCGTCGCCCTGACGGACCGGACGGACAAGCTAGAAACGGCCGTCGTCGCCCTGACGGACCGGACGGACAAGCTAGAAACGGCCGTCGTCGCCCTGACGGACCGGACTGACCGTTTGGAGCAGGAGTTCGTCGCGTTCCGCACCGAGACACAGCACTCGTTCGCCGAGCTGCGCGCGATGTTGAAGCTCTCTTACGCCGAGCTTGAAGGGCGCGTCACGCGCCTGGAGGGTACCCTGGCCGAGGTGCTCGACCGGCTCGAGCGGATCGAGAAGGGCACGCCATCGTAGTCGCCCCTCCGGCGGCCAGGCTTGCGTTGTTGCGCTTTCAAAGGTTAAGGTTGTCGCAACGTGGCCCGGAAACCGCGAATTCATGTCCCCGGCGGGGTGTATCACCTCATGCTCCGAGGCAACGGCGGGCAGACCATCTTCGCCGATGACGCCGACCGGCGGCAGTTCTGTGCGCTCCTTGCGGAGGGCGTCGAGCGCTTCGGGCACCACGTCCGGGGCTACTGCCTGATGGCGAACCATGTGCACCTGGTGGTACAGGTCGCCGAGGTCCAACTGTCGCGGATCGTCCAGAACCTCGCGTTTCGCTACACGCGCGCCTTCAACCGCCGCACTCGGCGGGTCGGCCACCTCTTCCAGGGGCGTTTCCGCGCTCTCCTGGTGGACGGGAACGCATACCTGTTGGAGCTGGTCCGCTACATCCATCTCAACCCAGTGCGCGCCGGGCTCGTCCGTGACCCGTCGGAGTGGGTGTGGAGCGGCCACCGCGCGTACCTTGGCCGGGAACGGACGACGTGGCTCGACAGCGGGCTGGTGCTGGCGATGTTCGACGAGCACGACGTGCGGCACGCCCGGCGGCGGTACGAGCGCTTCGTGCGCGAGGGACTCGGCGAGAGCTACCGGGAAGAGCTGCACCGTGGCGAGACAGACGCCCGCGTGCAGGGGGACGAGGAGTTCGTCCGCGAGGCCCTCGGCGCTTCTTCGGACCGTGAGCGTGGCCCGGGGCCGACCCTCGACGCCGTGATCGCGCACGTATGCGCCTGTTGGGGAACGACCGAGGCGGCGCTGCGCGCGCCGGGACGGCGGCGCGGGCCGGCGCAAGCCAGAGCAGCCGTCGGGTGGCTTGCGACGCAGACACGCGCGGCGGCGCTGGGCGAGGTCGCGCGCAGGTTCGGACGCGACATCGCCACGATGAGCCGACAGGTGAACCGGCTCACGGCCGATGCGAGCGGAGACCAGGCGCTGGCGGCGCGTCTGGCCGATCTCGACCATCTCGATGACAATAACGCAACAACGCAAGCCTGACCCCACAGGCAGGTGCGATTCGGTATAGAATGGAGCGATGATCGAGAGCGCGCGTCGGATCGCGGAGCTGCGGCGTGAGCTGGCGGCCAACCCGGGCTCGCGGCAGTTCTACCAGCTCGGCGAGCTGCTGCGTCGCGACGGGCGCCCGGCCGAGGCGGCCGAGGTGTTACGTTCGGGCCTCGCGCACCACTCGCGCTACGTTGCGGCCTGGGTGGCGTTCGGCCGTGCGTGCCTCGAGGCGGGGGCGTCGGCCGAGGCGGTGACCGGGCTGCGCGAGGCGCTCACGCTCGACGCCGAGAACCCGGTGGCGTGGCGCCTGCTCGGCGAGGCGTACCTGGCGCTCGGCGAGCGTTTGCGCGCGCTCGAGGCGATGGCGCGCTGCCTGGAGCTGGTCCCAGGCGACGAGGTGCTGCAGGCCGCGGTCGAGGCGCTCTCGTCGGCGACGTGGCCGGGCCAGGCCGCCGCCGTGCCGGAGCCCGCGGCGGCAGCGGCCGTACCGCCGGCCGCGGGCGTGGCGCCGCTCGGCGGCGCGCCGGCGCCGGTCGAGCCGGCCGTCGAGGCGCCGCCGGTCGCGCCGTTCGAGCCACCCGCCGTGACGCTGCCTGTCGCCGCGCTTCCGGTGATGGTCGTGGCCGCCGAACCGTCTGTGGCGTCTCCTCCGGCGCCTGACGTCATCCCCGAGCCGGCGTTCGCGCCGGCTGTCGAGCCGCTGGCGGTTCCGCCGCCTCCCTTGGCGGCGGCCGGTGATGATGTGGTGTTCGGCGAGGCTGCGCCGGTGCCCGTGACCGCGGAGCCGTGGGCGGGCGCGGAACCGCTGCACGCCGGGGAGGTGTTCTCGGCGCCGACCGCAACCGCCGAGCCGTGGGCCACAACCCCGATCGCGACGGTACCCGAGCCGGAGGCCGCGCCGGCGGTGGTCGCGGGCGACCCGTTCGCACCGCCCGAACCTGCGGCGCCGGTCGCCGCTGACCTGGCGGCGCCGGCGTGGGCTGTCCCGGTGGCCGAGCTCGAGGTGGGTCCGGGCACGGCGGCCGATGCCGAGCCCCCGCAGGCGTTCGAGTTCGAACCCGAGGGGACGGTGGCGGCTGCGGAGCCGGGCGCGGTGGATGCCGACCTGTTCACGGTGCCGGAGGCCGACCAGGCGCCGGTGCTGCTCCGGGCCGTGCTCGACGCGTCCGCGGGCGAGGTCCCGGGCCGCGAGCCGGCGCCGCAGCCCGCCTCGTTGACGCTGGCGCGCCTGTACGTGCAGCAGCAGGCGCTCGGCGAGGCCGTCGGGGTGCTCGAGCGGTTGCTCGAGCGCGAGCCCGGCAACGTCGAGGCGAGCGACCTGTTGGCGCTGGTGCGCGACATGATGGCGCCGCTCCCCGAGGCGCCGCCGCCGCTCGCCCCGCGCGAGCGCAAGATCGCGGCGTTGCAGCGCTGGCTGGCAGGCCTTACACTTGGCGAGGAACGAGCGCGATGACCTTCGAGAACGCCCTGACCGGCGTCCGTGCATGCGCCGGCGTCTCCCTGACGGCGATCGCCGACCGGGACGGGATCCCGGTGACGAGCTGGAGCGAGGACCCCGACGCGGTCGAGGAGCTGATCGCAGAGTACTCCACGTTCCTGCGCGAGGTGACCTCGGCCAACCGCGAGCTGCAGCTCGGCGGTCTCGATCAGATCGTGGTCGCGGCCGAGCGCAAGGTCGTCCTGATCACCAGCATCACCGATACGTACTTTCTGCTGACGGTCGTGGGCCGAGATGGGAACCCCGGCCGGGCGCGGTTCGCGAGTCGCCTCGCAGCCCACCGGTTGCGCCACGAGTTCGTCTGAGAGGATGGGGATGTTCACCTTCACCGAGCTGTGCGAGTTGATTCGCGTCGTCTCCGAGAGCAAGGTCGGCGGCGTCGAGATCGAGAAGGACGGAGAACGGATCCGGGTGGACGGCGTCCCCGCGGCTCCGGCGCCGGAGGCGCGCCTGAGCGCGCCGCTGCTGGCGCCGCACCTGGCGGCCGCGCTCCCGGCCGCTACCGGTACCGTGGCGGCGGGCGAGGCGCGCCTGGGGGCGGAGCCGTCGGCGGAAGACGACGGGCTGTCGTTCGTCACGTCGCCGATCGTCGGCACGTTCTACGTGGCCCCCAGCCCCGACGCCGAGGCGTACGTGAAGATCGGCGACTTCGTCACCAAGGGGCAGGTGCTCTGCATCGTCGAGGCGATGAAGCTGATGAACGAGATCGAGGCGGACATCTCGGGGCAGCTCGTGCGCCGCTTCCCCGAGAACGCGCAACCGGTCGAGTTCGGCGAGCGCCTGTTCGCGATCCGGCCGTCGTAGCCAGCCATGATCTCGAAGGTTCTGATCGCAAACCGCGGGGAGATCGCCCTGCGTATCATCGCCGCGTGCCGCGAGGCGGGGGTCGCCACGGTGGCGGTGCACTCGGAGGCCGACCGCGATTCGCTCCACGTGCGCATGGCGGACGAGGCGGTGTGCATCGGACCGCCGGCCGCCAACGCTTCGTACCTCAACATCACCGCGGTGATCGCCGCGGCCGAGATCACGGGCGCCGACGCGCTCCACCCGGGGTACGGGTTCCTCGCCGAGAACGCACACTTCGCCGAGGTCGTGCAGGAGTGCGGCCTGGTCTGGATCGGCCCGCCGCCCGAGGCGATCCGCGCGATGGGGGACAAGGCGAACGCCCGCCGCACGGTGACCGCGCGCGGCGTGCCGGTGCTCCCCGGCTCCTCGGAGCCGCTCGCCTCGCGCGAGGAGGCGGTCGCCCTCGCCGAGAGCGTCGGGTTCCCGGTGATCCTCAAGGCGTCGGCCGGCGGCGGCGGCAAGGGGATGCGAGTGGCGCGCGACCCGCGCGAGCTGCGGCAGGTGTTCGACACCGCCCGCCACGAGGCCGAGCGCGCCTTCGGGGTCGCCGACGTCTACCTCGAGAAGTACCTCACGGAGCCGCGCCACATCGAGATCCAGGTGCTCGGCGACACGCGCGGCAAGGTGATCGCGCTCGGCGAGCGCGAGTGCTCGATCCAGCGCCGGCACCAGAAGCTGATCGAGGAGGCGCCGTCGGTCGTCGTGGACGCCGAGCTGCGCGAGAAGATGTGCGCCGCCGCGGTCGAGGCGGCGGTGGCGGTCGGCTACACCAGCGCGGGCACGGTCGAGTTCCTGTTCAACGAAGGCCAGTTCTACTTCATGGAGATGAACACCCGCATCCAGGTCGAGCACCCGGTGACCGAGGCGGTGACGGGCGTGGACCTCGTGCTCGAGCAGCTGCGGGTGGCCAACGGCGAGCCGCTGTCGCTCCGCCGTCGCCCCCCGATCCGCGGCCACGCGATCGAGTTCCGCGTCAACGCCGAGGATCCGGTGACGTTCGCGCCGTCCCCCGGTGAGATCACCGAGCTGGCGTTCCCGGTCGGTCCGGGGGTGCGGGTGGATACCCACATCTACCGCGGCTATCGGGTGCCCCCGAACTACGACTCGCTGCTCGCCAAGGTGATCGCCCACGGCGCCAGCCGGAGCGAGGCGATCCGGCGCGCCCGGCGCGCGCTCTCGATGTTCCTGATCGGCGGCGTGCGCACGTCGATCCC
>JAKAFI010000189.1 GCA_021818005.1 Acidobacteriota bacterium
TCACCACGAGGGCGCCCGCCTTGGCGGCGGCCAGGAGCTGGTTGGTGAACTTGGCGGAGAGCGCGGCGTCGCGCTCGTTGAGCTGCTTGAGCCGGGTTTTGTCCGCGTCCGAGAGCCGGGCGCCGGCGTGCACGAACTGCTGGTGGTAGTACTCCACCAGACGCAGCGACTCGGGGTCGAGCTTGAGCGAGGCGCGCTCGCCGTAGACCGCCTCGACGCGCTTGAACAGCTTGTCGTTGAGGAAGATCGCATCCTGGTGCGCCGCCAGCTTGGGCGCCACCGCCTCCTGGAGCTTCTGCAGCGTCGGGTCGGTGTTGGCCGAGCACAGCGCGTTGAACACCTGGCCGACGCGCAGCAGCAGCGGACCGCTCTTCTCCAGCGCGACGAGGGTGTTCTCGAACGTCGGCGGCGCCGGGTTGTCGGCGATCCTCTCCACGGCCGTCCGCTGCTGCTTCATCCCCTCCTCGAGCGCCGGCCCGAAGTCCGCGTCCTGGATCTTGTCGAACTGCGGCGCCTGGAACGGGAGCGGGCTCGGGGCGAAGAACGGGTTCGTGCGGGGCGCGGGCGCCTCGGGGGCGGACTTGGCCTGCCCGGCTCGCGCGCCGGATGGCGCCAGGACGAGGAGCACGGCCGCGGCCGCGAGGCTGAGTGCCAGAGTTCGGAGCATCGCTTGGTCCCTCCTGTGGTGCCGGCCGGACCGCGCAGCGTTCGGCGAGCGGTCCGCCGGGCGAGGCACGTTACTCGCAGCGGCGCCGCACGGTCAAGCGCACCCGAGGCCCGGCCATCGTCGAGTCGAGGACCCGAGAAGACCTCAGAGCCCGGCGAGCAGCTCTCTGACTTTCGCCACCGCGTCGGCGAGGGCAACCGGGGTCTTCACCCTGTCGCGGCGCAGCGACAGCTCGGCCTGGCCCTGTTCGACCCCCTTCTTGCCGACGACGACGCGCACCGGGAAGCCGATCAGGTCGGCGTCGTTGAACTTGACCCCGGGACGCTCGTCGCGGTCGTCGTAGAAGACCTCGCAGCCGGCGGCCTCGAGGTCGGCGTAGAGCCGCTCGGCGGCCTCGCGGACCGCCGGCACGTCGGGGTTGAGGGCGATCAGCTCGACCTCGAACGGCGCCAACGGCCGCGGCCAGACGATGCCGGCGTCGTCGTGGTTCTGCTCGACCGCCGCGGCCACGGTGCGGCCGACCCCGAGCCCGTAGCACCCCATGATCATCGGCTGCACCGCCCCCGCCTCGTCGAGGAAGTTGCACGCCATCTTGGCCGAGTACTTGGTGCCGAGCTTGAAGATGTGCCCGACCTCGATGCCGCGCTTGACGACGAGCGGCCCGCCGCAGCGCGGGCAGGGATCGCCCGCCCGCGCGACCCGGATGTCCGCGACGATCGCCGGGGTGAAGTCGCGGCCCGGGACCACACCGACGACGTGGTAGTCGGCGCGGTTGGCGCCGGCGGCCGCGACCGCCATCCGCATCACCTCGGGATCCGCCACCACGCGCACGCCGACGAGGCCGACGGGGCCGGAGAACCCCATCCCGCCGCCCGTGACCTGTTCGACCTTCGCCTCCGCGGCGAGCTGGAGGTGGGTCGCCCCGAGCACGTTCTTGAGCTTGATCTCGTTGACCTCGTCGTCGCCGCGCACCAGCGCGACCGCGAACTCGGCGTCGGTCTCGACGATCATCGTCTTGATGAAGTGCGAGGGATCGAGGTGGAGGAACGCCGCGACGTCGGGCACGGAGGTCGCGCCGGGCGTGTGGACCTGCTCGGGAACCGCGGGCGCCGCGCCGGGCCACGGCGGCGGCGGCGCGATCGGAGCGGTGGTGGCCTTCTCCGCGTTGGCGCCGTAGCCGCACTCGCAGGCCACGACCGCGTCCTCGCCGGTCGCGGCCAGCACCATGAACTCGTGCGACTCGCTCCCCCCGATGTTGCCGGTGTCGGCCTCGACCGCCGTGTACGAGAGCTTGCAGCGGTCGAAGACCCGCCGGTACGCCCTCTCCATCGCGCGGTACGTCTCGTCGAGGCTGGCGGCGGAGGTGTGGAACGAGTAGGCGTCCTTCATCACGAACTCGCGGCCGCGCATCAGGCCGAAGCGGGGCCGGATCTCGTCGCGGAACTTGGTCTGGATCTGGTAGAGGTTGGCGGGCAGCTGGCGGTACGAGGTGACGCGCCGGCGGACCGCGTCGGTGATCACCTCCTCGTGCGTCGGGCCGAAGCAGAACTCGCGGTCGTGGCGGTCCTTGATGCGCAGCAGCTCCTTGCCGTAGAACTGCCAGCGGCCCGACTCCTGCCACAGCTCGGCCGGCTGCACGCACGGCATCGCGAGCTCGACCGACCCGGCCGCGTTCATCTCCTCGCGCACGATCCGCGCCAGCTTCTCGAGCGAGCGCCAGCCGAGCGGGAGGTAGGTGTAGATCCCCGCCGCGAGCTTGTCGATCATTCCGGCGCGGGCGAGCAGTTGGTGGGAGACGACCTCGGCGTCCGAGGGGTTGTCCCGCAGCGTGTACAGGAAGTAGCGGCTCCAGCGCATGATCAGCCCTTCCGCCGGCCCCGCGCCTCGCGCGCGGCCAGCCAGCCCACCCGTGCGAGGTGGGTGAGAACGTCGGTCTTGAGGTCGCGCGCCGTGCCCTGGCGCGCCCGCTGCAGCACCTCGCGCGCCCGCTCGTCGTCCCCCATCTCGAGCAGGGCGAGACCGAGCTGCGTCAGGATCGCCGGCGCCGAAGAGGTCGCCGCCGCCTGCTCGAGGAAGTCCACCGCGTCGGAGTACTCCTCGCGCGCCATGTGGATGCGGCCGAGCGCCGCGAGCGGGTAGGCGCGCAGCTCGCGCGGGATCAGCTCGAGCGAGGCGTGGGCGAACTCGAGCGCCCGCGCCTGGTCGCCGCCGCGCTCGAGCTCGGTGAGCGCCAGCTCGTACGCCGCCAGGCCGCGCTCGAGCGGGCCGGGGCCCTCGGCGAACAGGCGCCCGCCGAAACGCTCGACGACGGAGAACCGCTTCGCGGCGCGCATCGTCTCGAGCAGCGCGGTCCACGCCGCCAGGACCGGCGCTCCGCGGGTGCCGAGACGCAGGAGGCGGTGGGCCGCCGCCAGCGCCTGCCGCGGCCGTCCGGCCGCGGCCGCGAGGAGCGCGAGCGAGGCCAGGATCGTCGGGTGGTCGGCGACGCGAGCGGCGCGCTGCAGCTGCGCGATCGCGCGCTCCGCCTCCCCGGCCTCCGAGGCCTGCGACGCCTCGCGCACCAGCGCCTCGGCCTCGGCCGGCAGCGGCGGCGCGCCCTCGGTGTCCCCCTCGACCAGGCGCACCGCCTCCTGGTACTGCAGCCGCTGCGGGTCCATCTCCTGCACCCGGCGGAAGCACTCGAGCGCCTTACGGCGCCACCGCCGCTCGAGGTACGCCAGACCGAGGTAGTAGATCGCGTCCTCGAACTCTTCGTCGAGCGCCACGGCGCTCTCGAAGGCGGCGGCCGCAGCCCCGGCCCGGCCGCCGTCGAGCTCCACCATGCCGAGCAGGAAGTACGCCTGCGGCAGCTCCTCGCGCTCGAGCGCCTGGCGCAGGTGCGCCCGCGCCTGCTCGCCGCGCCCGGCGGCCGCGTGCAGCGCGCCGAGCGAGTAGTGCGGCAGGAAGTTGTCCGGCGCCAACGCCACCGCTCGTTCGAGGTGCTCCACCGCCTCGGCCTCGCGCTTGGTGTCAGCGAGGATCGTGCCGAGGTAGATCCGCGCCTCGACGTCGTCGGCGTCCCAGCGCAGCACCTGGCGGAACGAGCTCTCGGCCGCGCCGAGGTCGCCGCGCTCGAACGCCAGCTCGCCGAGCAGCCCCGCCAGCTCCGGGTTGCGCGGGAACCGGCGCAGCGTCTCGGCGAGGACCTCGGCCGCGCGCGCCGGCTGTCCCGCGAGCAGCGCCAGCTCGGCGCTCTGGACGGCGCGGGCGCACGCCGAGGCCGCGCCGCCGCCGCCGGAGCGGGCGCGGGAGACGATGGCATCGCGGCGCTGGCGCAGCCGCTCGAGCAGCTCCTCGCGCGCCATCTCGGTCGTGGCGGCGCGCTCCCAGGCGGCCATCACCTCGGTCTCGCGGACGACGCGGCGGCGGTCGAGCAGGTCGACGAGCGCCTGCACGCCGGAGTCGAGCAGCGCGAGTCCGCGCTCGAGGTCGGCGACGCGCTCGTCGAGACGCACGAGGGCGGCGTGCATGCGCTTGGCCGCGTCCTCGCCGCCGGAGAGGCGCTCGAGCAGGTGCTCGTCGAACGCCTGCTTCTCGCGCTCGAGGCTCGCCTCCTCCGCCTCGAGCGTCTCCTCGGAGAACTCGCCGCCCGCGCCCGACACCACCATGAGGCGCGAGTTGCAGCGCGCGCACAGCTCGCGGCCGTCCGGGTTCGCGGCGCCGCACCACTGGCAGAGGACGGTCATGCCCGCCCCTCCGACCCGTGGTCCGTGGTCCGCGGTCCGTGGTCCGCGAGGACAGAGGCGGCACACGACCCGCGGCGCCCGTCTCTGCCGGCCACCGGCCACCGGCCACCGGCCACCTCTCGCGATCCCCCCGGCCGGGAGCACGGAAACCTGCAGCACCCGTTCCCAGCCATCGCTTCGCCTAGTAGGTGTAGAAGCCGCGCCCGGACTTGCGCCCGAGCCGGCCCGCGTCCACCATCTTCACGAGCAGCGGGCACGGCCTGTACTTGGGGTCGCCGAGCCCGTCGTGCAGCACCCGCAGGATGGCGAGGCAGGTGTCGAGCCCGATCAGGTCGGCGAGCGCGAGCGGGCCCATCGGGTGCGCCATCCCGAGCTTCATGACGGTGTCCACCGCCTCAGGCGTCCCGACCCCCTCGTACACCGTGTAGATCGCCTCGTTGATCATCGGCATGAGCACGCGGTTGGAGACGAAGCCGGGGAAGTCGTTGACCTCGACCGGCACCTTGCCGAGCCTCTTCGCCAGCGCCTCCACCTCGCGGTAGGTGTCGTCGCCGGTTGCCAGGCCGCGGATCACCTCGACGAGCTGCATCATCGGCACCGGGTTCATGAAGTGCATGCCGATGAAGCGCTCCGGCCGCGACGTCGCGCTCGCGAGCTTGGTGATCGAGATCGACGAGGTGTTCGAGGCGAGAATCGCGCCCGGCGCCAGCAACCGGTCGAGCTCGGTGAGCACCCCGAGCTTGACGTCGAGGTCCTCGACGACCGCCTCGATCCCAAGCTGACACCCCGCGAGCCCGGCGAGCCCGACCTCCGGCCGGATGCGGGCGAGAGCGGCCGTCTTCGCCTCGGCCGTCACCGTCCCCTTGGCCACCTGGCGGTCGAGGTTGCGCGTGATCACCGCCACGCCCTTCTCCACGACCGCGCTGGAGACGTCGGCGAGCGCCACCTCGATGCCCGCGAGCGCCGCCACGTGCGCGATGCCGCCACCCATCTGGCCCGCGCCGACCACACCGATCGCCTTGATCTCCATGGCCCGACCTCCTCACCGAAACGGCAGGTTAGAAACGCGCCGGAGGCGTGTCAAGCAACGTCGGCGCCACAACAAGAACGGCCGGCTCGAGGCCGGCCGCGCTCTGGGTGAGATCTCGCGGGCTACTCGCCGTCGTCGCCGATCGCCTCGACCGGGCACGAGGCCTTGGCTTCCTCGCACTGCCCCGACTCCTCGGCGTTCTCGGGCTGCTTGGCCACGAAGGAGTGGCCCTCGTCCTCGTTCGCCTGGAAGTTGTTGGGAGCGGTGGTGCGGCACACGTCGCAGTCGATGCAGCTCGAGTCCACGTACCACTTGCCCGCCGCGTTGTCGGGAAGCCGATCGTCCTTGTTGGCCATGCGCAAACCCCCTTCTCTCCGTGACGCCGTCCGACGCCCGGACGGTCGAGCATCCTAGCACATTTCGCGACGACCTCAGTGCGACAGCGACGTTGGCGGCCGCAGGTGCCCGGGCGCCGCCGCGGGGGACCGCGACAGCCCGAGCGCCGACGCCACCGAGGTGCAGTTGCCGTTGAACACGCAGTCCCATGGCAGCTCCTTGGTGAACGACTGCTCGAGGTACACCGGATCGTTGGTGTTGTTGTCGATCCGCGAGCAGTACACCATCAGGGCGGGCACCGGGACCGCGGCTCCCGAGATATAGGCGTCCATCTTC
>JAKAFI010000190.1 GCA_021818005.1 Acidobacteriota bacterium
ATCGTCGTCTATCGCCTGCCCCTGCTCGACCACTGCCGCGATCGCAACGAGCTGATCCGCGAGATCCAGGACACCGTCGTGCACGAGGTCGGCCACTACTTTGGCATGGAGGAGGAGGACCTCCCCTAGGAGCGGCGGCGAACGAGCTGAGGAGCCGAGGGGCTGAGGAGCTGAGAAGCTGAGAAGCTGAGAAGCGGAGAATGCTCTTGGTCTTGCCTTCTTGCGGTCTTGCCGCCTTCCATCCACCGTCTTCCCTTTCCCTTCTTCCCTCCTCCCGCACCTCTTCACGGTCCGCTCTCAGCCCTTTGCCGTTTCTGCTCCTCCGCTCCTCTGCTCCTCCGCTCCTCTCCACCCTCACGTCTCCCGGACCCGCGTCCGCAGCCGAACCAGCAACGGGCCGGGCTAGAATGCGGAGGGCGAGCGGCGCCTCAACGCGCCGGTCGGTGCGAACGTAGGCATCTGGGGAGGAACAGGCTTGAGCAAGGAACCGTTGGTTCCCCGCGAGAGCGGGAACGTGGGCGCGGCGCCGCGCCCGATCGAGAGCATCACGCCGCCGCTGATCCTCGAGGCGCTCAAGGGCGGCGTGCTCGGGCAGGACGACGCGCTGCGCTTCGTCTCGGTGGCGATCTACAAGCACACCACCGGCAAGGTGCCCGGCAACATCCTCCTGATCGGCAACTCCGGCACCGGCAAGACGACGATCATGAACAACATCCAGCGGCTCTACGACGAGACGCCGGAGTACGTTCCGTTCCGGGCGATGGCGCTGATCAACGCCAACCTGCTGGTGGACTCGGACCGCATGGAGTTCCGCCCGGAGCGGCTGCTGGCGGCGGTCGAGCAGCGGGCGCGGTCGGTGATCGGCCACCCCCCGACCGCTGCCGAGCTGAAGGAGACGATGGAGCGCGCCACGATCTGCGTCGACGAGATCGACAAGATGTCCTCGATCCTCGCCGGGAAGCCGAACGCGATCGGCGTCGCGCTGCAGCAGGGCATTCTGACGCTGATGGAGGGCGAGAGGATCCCGATCAAGACCCACGTGATGGTGGAGGGCGCGGACACGCCGGCCACCCTCGAGATCGACACCAAAGGGATGATGTTCATCTGCGGCGGTGCGTTCGAGGGGCTCTACGACCAGGTGTTCTCGCGCGTGACCAACCCGGGCAGCGGGGAGAGCCTGCGCTCGGTTGCGGTCCGCAACGCCGACGGCCAGGTCACCATCGAGGTCCGCTTCTCGCTCGCCGACTACTTCAAGATCGAGGACCTCTTCACCTACGGCATGGTTCCCCAGTTCATCGCGCGGCTCGACAACACCGTCCTGCTCGCCGACCTCGGCGTCGAATCCCTCAAGCAGATCCTCCTGTCCGCCTACGACTCCCCCTTCGTTCGCTCCCGTCGTTACCTCGCGGTCATGGGGATCGACCTCGAGATCGAGGATCTGGCGGCGTCGATCGTCTCGGAGCAGGCCGAGAAGCACTCCCGCACCGGCGCCAGGGCGCTGCGCACGATTTTCTCCAAGATCATCAACCCGATCGAGTTCGACCCGTGGAGCAACGGCGCGCTCGAGGCGGGAGACAATGGCCGCCAGCGTCTCGTCGTCACGGCGGCGATGGTCCGCCGCGCCCTGGGCCTCGGATAGCCCCCGCGGGCGATACCGTCGTGTTGTGTCAAGGCCCGGCGCGGGCTATCCTGCTCGCAGCGGGTGGTTCGGGACGCGTGTTTCGCGAGTGCACAGAGGGAGGGCGCGTGGACGCGACCGTGATCGAGGCGGTGCAACGCGGCAACGTGCAGGAGGTCCAGGGCCTTCTCAAGGGCGGCATCAACCTGCTCGAGCGCGACGAGGAGGGCGGCACGCTGCTGATGAAGGCCGCCTCGGCCGGCCAGCTCTCGGTCGTCAAGCTCCTTCTCGACGCGGGCTCCGAGCTCGATGCGCGCAACAACGCCGGCATGACCCCGCTCATGCTCGCCACCGGGCTGCGCCATCAGGAGATCGTCAAGCACCTGGTGCAGCGCGGCGCCGACATCAACGCGGCCGACGCGGAGGGTCACACCGCCCTGATGATCGCGGCGCGCACCGGGGCAGCGCCGCTCGTCGAGTGCCTGCTCGCGGCCCGCGCCAACGCGAACGCGGCCAACCGCTGGGGGACGACGGCGCTGATGCAGGCGGCGCGCTCGTGGAACATCACCGCCGTCAAGGCGCTGCTCGACGCCGGCGCCGACCCGTCCGCCACCGACGTCCTCGGCAAGCGCGCCCTGTCCTACGCGAAGGAGAAGGGGCCGCCGCCGCCGTTCCTCGTCCGTCTCCTCAAGGGCGAGGCGGCCGGCAAGCCAGATACCGCGGCTGCTCGCGGCGCCGCCAGCGGCACTGCCAAGCCGTGGTGGCGTTTCTGGGAGCGCTGAGCGCCGGCCAGGCCGGCGCCCGCGACACCCTCAGTCCTCCTCGGCTGCGGACGCGGTGGCGACCGGTGGCGGTGGCATCAGGCTGCGCACCCCGAGCTCGTGGACCAGCCGGCCGCCGTTGTGCGCCGTATTGACCAGCACGACCGTGCCGGCCGCATAGACGCCGAGGAACAACAGCGTGAGCACGACCGCCGGGACCGTGGCCAGCGGTCGCTTCAGGACCGCCGGCCCGAGCAGCAGGCCCGCGAAGACGACAGTCAGGACCGTGAACGTCAACCGGGTGCGCTCGGCCAGCTCCTCGTGGTGCTGGAGCACCTGATTGACCTCGGGGGTGCGGTCGGCGAGCTTGCCGGCGGCCTCTCCGGTCGACACGGCGACGAAGCTCGACGCGGTGCCGAGGACCATCAGGACCAGCGCCGAGACCATGAGCGGGCGCCGCTGCCGGGCGAAGAGCAGACCGAGGACGATGAACAACGGCGCGACGAGCAACAGCGCGACCGGGAAGTGGATGATCAGCGGGTGCAGGCCGTCCCACGTCGGGATCGGGGGAAGCTCGAACATGACGATACCCTCCGCAGCGGATCTGAGAAGGCCGCCCGCCAGACGGCAGGCCTGACGGGCGGCCCGGGGGGGAGCCGGCGCGCGTCACGCCGGCGTTCAGCTCACCTGGACGTAGCGGTCCTTCGGGTTGAAGCACACCGGGCACTTGTCGAAGTTCATCTGGGTCGTGGTGAAGCCGCACACGGTGCACACGTAGTAGGGCTTGGCGGAGCTGCCCTTGAGCGCGCCGAGCCCTGCGAGCGCCGCGGTGTACAGCTTGGCGTGCTCCGCCTCGGCGCTCTTGGCGAAGTTGAACGTCTCGATCGCGTCGCGCTGGCCTTCCTTGCGCGCCTGCGCCAGGAACTCGGGGTACATCGTGTCGCGCTCGTACGTCTCGCCCTTGATCGCCGCCTCGAGGTTCTCCTTGGTGGACTTCACGTCCGGCGCCTGGATGTCGGCCTTGGGCACGCCGCCGAGCTTCTTGATCACCGCCGCGTGGTTGGCGGCGTGGATCTCCTCGGCTCGCGCCGCGGCGCGGAACAGGCTCGCGACCTCGCCGTACCCCTCCTCGCCGGCCTTGGCGGCGAAGGCGAGGTAGCGGGCGTGGGCGTTCGACTCGCCGTTGAACGCGGCGTTCAGGTTGTCGACGGTCTTGGCCGCGGTCGCGGCGGCGGCCGCCTCACCGCTCAGGCCGGACCCGATCAGGGCGATCACGGCGATGGAAAGGAACAACGCTGCAGGACGGATGAAACGGTGTGTGGTCATCGGCTTGATCCTCCTCGTGCTTTCGATCGTCGCGCCGGTCTTCCGGCGCCGGCTATCCCAAGAGCAATTCGGATGCCAAGTCTGCACGAAAATCGCAACCAGTTTAGGAATAAGGCATTAGGTCCGCACACACCGACCCGAGGCGAGAGCGGCGGTCAAGAGTCTTGAACGCAGCTGTGGCGCCTCGTCAAGGCGTTTGTACGAGGTTCACGCCGATGCGGGCCCCCCGCCCTTCGTCTTGAGCTTGTAGGCGAGGTGGCTGCGAGAGACGCCGAGCCGGCGGGCGGCCTCGGCCTGGACGCCGCCGGCCGCGGCCAACGCCCGCCGGATGAGGGCGTCCTCGACGGCGCCGATGACCGCCGGCAGGTCGAGCGGGTCGGGAAGCTCCGCGACGAGTCGCTCGATCCCCGCGCCGTCGCCCCCGGCCGGCGGCGAGCCCGCGGCCGCGAGCGGCACGTCCTCCGGCTCGATGCGCGGCCCGGCCGCCAGGATCGCGGCTCGCTCGATCAGGTTGCGCAGCTCGCGGATGTTGCCGGGGAAGTCGTACGCCACGAGCTTGGCCATGGCGGCCGGCGACACCGAGCGCGGCGCGACCTTGAGGTCGCCCGCCACCAGCGCCAGGAAGTGCTCGACCAGGCCGGCGATGTCGCCCCGCCGCGAACGCAACGGGGGCACCGCGATCGGGACCACGGCCAGACGGTAGTAGAGGTCCTCGCGGAAGAGGCCGTCGCGCACGCGCTGCTGCAGGTCCCGGTTGGTGGCGGCGATGATCCTGACGTCCACGTGGCGCGGCACCGTGGCGCCGACGCGGACGACCTCCCCGTTCGTCAGGACGCGCAGGAGCTTGGCCTGCAGGCCGAGGGACATCTCCCCGGCCTCGTCGAGGAACAGCGTGCCGAGGTGCGCCGCCTCGAAGACGCCCTGGCGCGGCCGGTCGGCGCCGGTGAACGCGCCGCGCTCGTGGCCGAACAGCTCGCTCTCGAGCAGCGTTTCGGAGAGTCCGGCGCAGTTGACGGCCACGAACGGGCGGCCGGCGCGGCCGCTCGCCGCGTGGATGGCCCGGGCCACCAGCTCCTTGCCGGTGCCGGTCTCGCCGCTGACCAGGACGGTCGCGCCCGTGGGCGCCACCCTGGCGATCAGCGCGCGCAGCTTCCCCATCTCGGGGCCGTCGCCGACCAGCTCCTGCGAGCCGGCGAGGCGGCGCACCTGCCCGCGCAGCCGCTCGTTCTCGCGCAACAGCTCGGTGCGCTCGCACGCCCGCGTCACGACGGCCCGGACGGCCTCGGGCACGAACGGCTTCGGCACCACGTCGAACGCCCCCTGCCGCATGGCGTCGACGGCGAGCTCCACGGTGGCGTACGCGGTGATCAGGACGACCGGCACGGTGGGATCCACCTCGCGGCACGACGCCAGCAGCGAGAGGCCGTCGCCGTCGGCCAGGCGCTGGTCGGTCACGACGAGGTCGAACGGCGAGCTCGCGAACGCGCGCCGGGCCTCGTCGACGCTGGCGGCCTCGACGAGGTCGTGGCCGTCCCCCCGCAGGATCGCGCCGAGGATCCGGCGCATGTTGAGCTCGTCGTCGACCACGAGGAGACGCGCCACCGTCCTATCCCTCCGCCGCGACCGCCACGTCGGCCGGGACCGTGAGGGCCATCCTCACGCGGCCCGGCTCGTTGACCTCGAGGACGAGATCGCCGCCGTGGCTGCGGGCGATGGCGCGCGAGATCGCGAGGCCGAGGCCGGAGCCGCGCGGCTTGGTCGTGAAGAACGGCTCGAACAGCTTCGGGACGACGTCCGCCGGAATCGCCGGGCCGCTGTCCTCGACCGCCACCTCGACCCCGCCGCCGGCCGCCCGCGCCGCGATCGTGATCCGCCCGCCGGCCGGTGTGGCCTCGCACGCGTTCACGACCAGGTTGAGTAGCGCTTGGTGGAGCTGGAATGGGTCGAACGGCGCGACGAGGTCGCCGGGGCACTCCACCGCCAGCTCGAGTCCGGCCTGGGTCAGGCGTGCCTGGGCCAGGCTGGCGACGTACCCGACCGCCGTCGCGACGGCCGCCCGGACCTTCTCCGGCTTCCTCTGCCGCGCGTACATGAGGAAGTCGCCGGTCAACGCCTCCAGACGGCGGGCCTCGGCCCCCGCGACCTCCCGCCACTCCTCGCGCTGCGCCGGGTCGGCGCTCGCGTCCTTGGCCAGCTCCAGCGAGCTCACGATCATCGCCACGGGGTTGCGCACCTCGTGCGCGATCGCGCTCGCGAACCGTCCCACCGCCGCCAGCTTCTCCTCGGAGACGAGCCGGTCGCGCGCGCGCTCGAGCTCGGCCAGGGAGCTGCGCAACCGCCCCTGTTCGCGTCGCAGCCGGCCGACGAGTAACGCCACGACCGGCG
>JAKAFI010000191.1 GCA_021818005.1 Acidobacteriota bacterium
CGGGACGCCCGCGATAGGCGGCGTCCCCGGCGCGCGGCGGGTATGATCGCGGGCGGAGGGACGCGCGCACCATGGGCATCGGGCTGTTCATCACCGGCGGCACGTTCGACAAGGAGTACGACGAGATCCACGGCCGTCTGTACTTCAAGGACACCCACGTCGCCGAGATGCTGCGCCTCGGCCGTTGCCACGTCGAGGTCAAGGTCCGCACCTTGATGATGGTCGACAGCCTCGACATGACCGACGCCGACCGCGCCCTCATCCTCGATCACTGCCGCCGCGCCGACGAGGAGCGCATCGTGGTCACACACGGCACCGACACGATGGAGGCCACGGCGCGCGTGCTCGGCGAGGGGCTCTCCGGCAAGACCGTCGTGCTCACCGGCGCGATGGTGCCGTACGCGTTCGGCAGCTCCGACGGCCTGTTCAACCTCGGCAGCGCGATCGCGCTCGCCCAGAGCCTCCCGCACGGCGTCTACGTCGCCATGAACGGCCGCTTCTTCACCTGGGACAACGTGCGTAAGAACCGTGACCTCGGCGTCTTCGAGCCACGCCGCTAACCGGCGCCCGGACGGCGCGGCCCCGGTCCTCCCACCCTCTCGGCGGCCGGGCCGACGAGCAGCGCTCGCACGATGAACCGCTTCGGCGCCGGCCCGATGTAGCGGAACGGGTAGCAGGTCACGAGTGTGAGCGTCGGCCGCCGGGTCGGGCGCAGCACCCAGGTGTCCTCCGGCTTGACCACCCGCAGCGACTCGACCGCGTAGCGGAACGTGCCCGCCGGCGTCGTGAGCGACACGAGATCGCCACGACGGATGCGGGCGAGGCCGCGGAACACGCCGTCGCGGTGGCCGGCGAGGGCGGCGTTGCCGGGCTCGCCGGGCAGCGCGGTGCCGGGGATGTGGCCGGCGGCGAACGACAGCGTCAGGTCGTCGTCGCCCTCCACGACCACCGTCGAGACGCCGACGCGGGGGATGTCGACGCGGCCGAGCGGGTCGCCGGTCCGCGGCGGCGCGGGCGGTCGGCCCGAGCGCGGAGCGGCCGCCGCCAGAAGGTCGAGGCGACGGCTCGCCGCGGCGCTGGCCCAGTGGGCGTACGCGGTGCCCGCACCCCAATACGCCAGGCACGCGAAGCCCGCGGCGAAGAGGCCGCGTTCGAGGAACACGAGGAGGCGGCGCTGAGTCATGCGCGGACGGCGGCCGCCCTCCGGCCCCGGGGCGTCCCCGGCGCCGGAGGGCGTCACCTCACGTCGTCACACGTTCCGGGCGAGGCGCAGCGTCCCCGCCGCCACGATCCCGAGGAGGCCGGTGACCAGCAGCAGCGGCTGGTTGCTCGCGGTCTTGGGGAGGCGGCGCGCCGGGGGCGCGGCCGCGGTCTTGGCCGGCATTGCGGCCGGCTCGGCGGCAGCCGCCGGTGCAGGCTTCGCCGGGGCGGCGCTCGCCTCGTGCCACGCCTTCGCCGGCGCGGCCGGGGCCGTCTGGGCCACCACCGTGCGCTGGACCGGCTGAGTCGCCTTCATCGGCGTGGCCGCCGCGACCTGCACCGACCCCTTCGCGGGAACGTAGCCGACGGTGACCCGCTCGCCCTGATACGGCCGCGTGGTCTCATCGGTGCTGCTCGCGATCGCGAACTCCCGGATCCCCTGCTTGGTGTGCAGGGCCACCTCGGACGGCGTGGTCATGACGACGCGGCCGGTGGCGAACTGCTCGTTCGGCACCGTGGCCGGCTGTCCTTCGGCCTGGAAGAACGCGACGGCCACGCCGCCGCCGGACGTCGGAGCGGTTCGCGGTTGGTTTGCGGTCTGGACTTCCGGATCGTGCTCGATGGCGAACGACGGCAGGGCGGCGACGAGCGCCGCCGCTGCCAGCACGGCAACCAAGGTGCGGTTCATCTGCGGCTCCTTTCGGCCGTGGCCACGGCGCCGTCCCGATGCCCGGGATCAGACGCCAGGAGTGCGACTCGCATCCCCCCGAGATGACGACCGTTCGGCGGCTGCGGCCAACCGGCCGCGAGCGGAGCGTCGAGCCCCGGCTGCGAGCGCGGTTTCACGCGCCCGCAGCGCCTGGTCGAAAAACGCGACGCCTCGGACCCTCATTCCCCGGCCGCCGCGGCGCGGGCCGGCTCAGCCCGGGAACGCCCCCTCGGGAGGCTCCTCGAGCCATTCGGTGTCGTAGCCGTCCGTCCTCGGGATGATGCAGAGGAACTCGGCCTCCGCGGCGGTGCGGTTCTCGTACCAGTGCGCACACCCCGGGGGCAGGTACATCGCGTCACCGGCGCGCACGGTGCGCACCTCGGCGTCGAGCCCGAGCACCATCTCGCCGCGCACCATCACCTGCTCGTGCTCGAGCGTCGGGTGGCGGTGCGCCGGGATGCGCGCCCCCGGCGCGAGCACGAAGCGGCGGGTGATGAAGCGCGGTGCGCCCTGCTCCGGACCGATCAGGACAGCCATGCGCGCGCCGCGGGCACGCGCGACCGGCGCGACTGCGGCCGCCTGCGGCGGGATCACCGCCCCGGAACTGTTCTCTGCCATCGCCCCTCCCCCGGCGGCCACCTGCTAGACTCCGCGGCGCAGGGAGGCAACCGATGCCTGATGATCGCACGGTGATCCACGAATTCAAGCGCAACGCCGAGGAGACGATGCGGGTCTCGCTCTCGGTGTTCAAGGGCAAGACGTACATCGACTTCCGGCTGTTCTACACGGACGCCAACGGCGAGCTCGCCCCGACCAAGAAGGGCGTGACCGTCACCCCGGAGCTGTGGGACGAGTTCCGCGCCGGCGTCGCCGCCGCCGAGCGGTTGCTCCAGGACAAGAACCTCTGGCACCCCGCCGGCCAGACGCCCGCCGCGGAGTAGCCGGCGCCGCGCCTCACCGCGGGCCGTGCCAGACGTGGTTGGGCGCTCCGGTGAGCCACGGGCGGTAACTCGCGCAGAACCTGATCCGCTCGGCCAGCGTCGGGTGCGAGTAACGCCAGAACCGGACGAACGCCGGCGGTTCGGGGAGCACCTTCGAGTCCTCGGCGAACTTGACGAACGCCCGCGCCCCGGCGTCGTTGAGGTGCGTGAGCTCGACGGCGAAGACGTCGGCCTCGTGCTCGTAGTGGCGCGACACCGCGTTGACGGCCGGGGTCCCGAGGAAGGCGAGCACGCCGAGGACGAGCAGCAGGAGCGGCACCGCCGCCGGGTCGTGGGCCACCTCGAAACCCCAGCCCCGCCCCCACCGTCCGGTCGCCCACTCCACCGCCCGCTGGGCCAGCCAGAGCACGACGAACAGGGCCGCCACCGCGAACGCGAGCATCTTCCAGATGTGGTGCAGCACATAGTGCCCCATCTCGTGCGCCATCACGAAGCGGAGCTCGTCGCGGTCCATCTTGGCGATGATCGTGTCCCACAGCACGATCCGCTTGGTCGGGCCGAGGCCGTTGACGTAGGCGTTCATCTGGTTCGTCTGCTTCGACTTGTCGACCTCGACTACGCGCCCGCCGGAGATCCCGGCACGGGCCGCGAGGTCGAGTAGTTCGGCCTTGAGCTCGGGGTCCGGGAGCGGCTTGAACGTGTTGAAGACGGGGTCGAGCACGACGGGTGCGATCAGGATCAGGAACACCATGACCGGCACCGCCCCCAGCCACAGGGCCAGCCACCAGCGCCGGACCCGCCGGATGCCGGCGAGCGCCGCCGCGACGAGCGGCGCCCCGATCACGATCCCGAGGAGGGTCGCCTTGGCCTGGTCCCAGAGCCAGCCGCCGAGGCCCTGCGCCGAGAGGCCGAACCGGTGCGGCACGAGAAAGCCCGACACGTAGTCGAGCGGCAGCGACAGCGCCGTGGTCACGATCGTGAACAGCGCCCAGAAGACCATCGCCGCCATGAACGGACGCCGGGTGACGCGGCCGGCAAGGTCACGCAGCCGGCGCGAGATCCCGAGCCCGAGCACGGCCAGCAGCACGAGGAACCCGTACGCCGTGCCGGCGAAGTAGAGCGTGTCCACCCAGCGCTGGTGCGCGCGCATCTCGGGCGTCACGGTGACCGTGGGCGGCGGCGCGGCGGCCGCCGCGGTCGGGACGGGCGACGCCGGCGCGGCCGCCCCGGCGAGCACAGCCACGGCCGAGATCGCAAGCACAGCAACAAGTGCGGCGACGGCTCGCTGGTTCATGGCTCCCCCGCAGCGTCGGCCATCGTAGCGCAGCTGTCCCTCGGCCGGTGCCATCGGTGTCATCGGAATCGCACATCTCGGCGCACGCCCCGGCCCGGGCATGCGCCGCGCCGGCGAAGCGCATGGCCCGCGGCTTGCAATGCCGACGTCAGATGGAGGGAAACGCGCCGGCCAGGCGCGCACCGAGGGAGGCCACGGTGGGACATCGGATCAGGCTTGCGTTGCTCGCCGCCACGGCGGTCACCGCCGCCGCATGCACAACGACCGTCTACGAGCCTGCACCCGAGGCGGCTTCGGAGCCGGGGCCGGCGGCTGCAGCGACCCCGGCCGACTCCGGCGAGGTCTCGTTCTTCTACGGTTCGCTCGCCCCGTACGGCTCCTGGCTCACGGTGGCCGGCTACGGTCAGGTGTGGCTCCCGCGGGTCAACCCGTGGTGGCGACCGTACACCGAGGGCCGCTGGGTCTACACCAACAGTGGTTGGACATGGGACTCGAGCGAGCCGTTCGGCTGGGCCACGTTCCACTACGGGCGCTGGCTCGACGACCCACAGGTCGGCTGGGTCTGGGTGCCGGGCACGGTCTGGGGCCCGGCGTGGGTCGCCTGGCGCTCCGGCGGCGGCCACATCGGCTGGGCGCCGCTGCCGCCCTCGGCCCGCTGGGAGGTGGGAGTCGGGTTCTCCGGCGGTGGCAACTTCGCGGCCGTCATCGCACCGGCTCACTGGTGCTTCGTCGAGGATCGCTACATGACCGCGCCGGCGATCCGAGAATACGTCGCGCCGCGCGCCCGCAACGTCACCTACGTCAACGTCACCAACAACATCACCAACTACACCGTGATCCACGACCGCATCGTCGACCGCAGCGTCGACGTCCGGCAGGTCGAGCGCGTCACGCACCAACGGGTACCGATGTACAACATCGTCGATCAGGCGTCGCCGGCCGACCTGAACGGCCGCGGCCTCCGGGCGCACGACCTTCCGATGGTGCGCCACGTCCCGGCGCTCGAGACCGGGGCGACCGGACACACGCAGACGGTCGGTCCGGCGGTCACGGGTGCGGTGCATCGTGAGCCGTTCGCCTCGACCCCGGTGACCCCGGCGGCCGGTCGCGAGGCGTACGGCGTCCGGATGACCACCTCCACGACCCAGCCAACCACGACGCACGTTGAGAGCGTCACCGAGATCAACCGGCGTTACCGCGCCGAGCGGCAGGCGCTTGCCGCGCATCAGGCCGAACAGACCCTCCGGCTCCAGCACGAGCGTGGGACCGTCACCCCGGTGACCACGGCCAAGGTCCAGTTGGAGCGCACGAACTATCTCGCCGAGCAGCGGGCGCTGGCGCAGGAGCACAAGCGGGAGGCGACGATCCTGGCCAATCGCCACAAGCTCGAACTGGAGCAGGCCCGCCACTCCAAACCCGCGGTGGAGCGTAAGAAGGCGCCGCCGCCGAAGCGGCCGGTCCGCGAACACCCGAACCAGAACTGAGGTGGCCGCTCCTCGGCCGGCCCCGACAGTGGTATCGTCGGCGGCCGGTAGACAGGGGATGGGCGCGACGGCAACCGCGGCGGGATGGCGGAGCGATCCGAGGTGGCTGCGCGCGGCCGCGCTCGGCAGCCTGTGGGCGACGTCGGAGATCGTCCTCGGCAGTTTCCTCCACAACCTCAAGGTGCCGTTCCGCGGCCACGCGCTCACCGCGATCGCGATCGTGCTCCTCGCGGGCGCCCAGCGCCGCTGGGGCGGCCGCGGGGTCGTGTGGCGCGCCGGTCTCGTCGCCGCGGTGATGAAGTCCGCCTCGCCGAGCGCCGTGCTGCTCGGCCCGATGCTGGCGATCGGCATGGAGGGGTTCGCCTTCGAGGCGGGCCTCGCGCTCGGTCGCGGCGGCCTGCTCGGCTGCATGCTCGGCGGCGTTCTGGCGATGTCGTGGACGTT